>JBDHBK010000461.1:0-4216 GCA_039592635.1 Gemmatimonadota bacterium | reverse complement strand
GGATGCGTTGGCGCCGTTCCGGGTATGCGTTTGGGTTTCCATTGCACACTCCGGATGGCCGATTCGCAGCACGTAGAAGCCGGTGCCACGAGAGGTGGACATGAAGCGAACAGGATTCGCGTCAGGGGCAGTTCGGTGGCCTTCCGTCACCGCGTTGGTCATCGTCGCAGGCACGACAGGCATTGCCCCGCTGGCCGCCCGGGAGTCAGCGTCAGAACAGGTCTCGTGGCGTGTTCTCCCTCTTCCGCACGTCGACCTGTGGCATCACGGTCTGGATGCCCGCTCGGATTTCTCATGTCCCGGACTCGCACACGCCGCGGCGCGGTCGCCTCGCCCCTCAGCGACCGGGTATCCCTCGGGCTGGGGGCATACCAGGTGGGTGGGTTCCTGACGAGCTACGCCGGTTCACTGAACGGGTCGTCTTTCGTTGCGGCCTCGGACTACAGCGCCATTCGGATCACCCCGAGTGTCGCGTTCGCCCTCACGGATGCAATCTGGCTTGGCGGCTCGCTCCTGTTCGACTGCACTTCGTTCAGCCAAAATCCACTGCTCGTCGGTGCGCCGACCGGGACTTCCTACCCGAACGCCATCGGCGGAGACAGCCAGCCTGGCCTGGGATTCCAGGCGGGACTGCTCTGGAATGTGAACGATTTCGTGTCCCTGGGGGCGTCGTACGCCTCGAAGACCGGGGTTGTCAGCAAGGACCTTCTGTATGTTGACATATGCACTAGTTGGTCTGGTGCCGTTGGCACAAGCACATGCGAAGCGTCCCACCGCACGCCGCTGTTTGGTGATGATAACTACGAGTACTCCTGGGACTACGACAACCGCGGTGCACGCGTCGCGCAGTTGCGATTCTACGAGATCGAGACGGTAACACCTTGGTCGCCACAAGGTAATCAGTGTACCAGCTGATTCAGAGTGACCTTGCTGTAGCAGAGGGGGGGGCGGCGGGTCTAGCTGCCGGCCTCCCCTCGGTGTTTCACGTCTCCCTGAGCGCTTCCCCCGCCCCCGCCATCGAAAGCGCCGAGTAGTCGTCGCTGTCGTATGCCAGCTCCTCCACCGGCGGGCAGAAGCAGTCCCTGACCACTTCATCATCCGTCATGTGCAGCTCCCACCACTTCGCCGCCCGGGCGCGGGTCCACGGAGCAGGGTCGGGAACGGCGCGTAGCGCATCCTCGAGCTCGGCGACGGTCTGGAACCGATCGTCCGGGTCCTTCTCGAGGCACTTCATCACTGCGTCATCCAGTTCGGCCGGAATCGGGACCTCGCAGATCTCAGACGGTCGGGCCGGAACCGTCTTCACGTGGTCGATCATGAGCGCAACGGCGGAGTCAGCGCTGAACGGCGGCCGCCCGGTCAGCATCCAGTACGCCACCGCGCCGAACGCGTAGATGTCCGAGCGCGGCCCCACCCCAGCGGCGCCGTACACGGTCTCCGGGGACAGGTAGCGCGGAGTCCCGAACACGACCCCCGTCTTCGTAAGGTCGGACGGAGTGTCCGCTCCCTCGATGCGTTTCGCGAGCCCGAAGTCCAGGACCTTCACGAAGTCGTACAGGCCGCCTCGCATCGTGAGGAAGACGTTCGACGGCTTGAGGTCACGGTGCACGATAGCGCGCTCGTGTGCCTCGGCGAGCGGACCGGTGACCTGCAGAAGAAGGAACAGGACCCGGCCTGCAGGGATCGGACCGAATCGCTCCACGAACCGCTCGAGATCCATGCCCTCCAGGTACTCCATGGCATAATAGAACGTGTCTTCGGCCGCTCGGCCGAAGTCGAAAATCGTGATCGTATTGGGGTGTGACAGACTCGACGAAAGCCTGACTTCCCGTTCGAACCGTGCCAGTGCGGTGCCGTCGGCGCCCGAGGTTGCCTTCAGGACCTTCACCGCACTGGGCCTGCACATCAGCGCGTGCTCCGCCACGTACACCCGGCCCATGCCCCCTTCGCCGATTTCCTTGTGGAGCACATAGTTGCCTAAGCGCTGTGCCCGGAAGGCGGTCTTGCGAAGACCGTACAGCGTCTGGGTCACGAATACGGACGTGGCTCCCAGGAGCAACGTGCCTACGCCGTTCATGAGGAGTTGCTGGCCGAACCCACGTGCCGCGTTGACGTTCCAGAATTCCTGGATCGCGGGAACGGACACGTAGCTGATCACAGGAACGGTCAGGGCCGCCGCAAGGGTCACTACCGCGAGCGCCACCTGGTACCTGAGGCGCCACGGAATGAAAGCCGCAGGCACGAACAGAGCCAGCCCGATGCCGAAACCGGAAATCATGTCCGGCTCGGAGAACGAGACCTGCACCAGCGAAGCGATGACGTTGGCCGCTATCACGAGGAATGCAGCCGTCTGAAGTCCTAAGACACCGGGCCGTGCCGCGTAGATATAGCCCAGACCGACGGCAAAGGAGACCGGATACAGCAGATCCGGCCAGTTCTTCCACTCCCAGGCACCGTACTCGGTGACGGGCTGGGCCAGCGGTACGAATAGCGTGAGCATCACCCAAATCATGGCGTTGGCCAGCCCGATCGTCAGGACCAGCCGCGTCCNNNAGGAGATCCCTATGTTCCCGCTCGAACGCGGAACCGAGTTGAGTGGTTCGCAGTCCCAGCGAGCGGCCGATGCGCAGATCGGTACTGGCGCCATCCGACGACGCGCCCCCTTCAGGCTGCGCCCGGTTCGTCTCTCTCTCCGCCAAATGTGCCTCCAAGACATGGATCCCACGAATGTATACTGGGTAACGATCAAAGCGACCACATCCACCCGGTCATCCCATTGGGCACTTCGTGTGTCAAACAAGGAAAGGACAGTGCGCGGGTTCGGGTCTGCTGGTTACTCCCCTGTCACTGGAATAGCTTGTCCTCCGAAGGGCTCTAATGCCCGGGTGCGGACTCACACTATCGCCGAGTATCGATGAGCTGGTTCGAACGGCTGCGCGACAGACACATCTTCAGGACCGCCTTCCTCTACTTGGGCGGCGCCTGGGCTTCGATGGAAGCGATCGGCTTCTTCGTGGACAACTACGGTTGGTCCAGGAAGGTGCTGGACGTGGCCGTGCTTCTCATCGTACTCGGTTTCCCGGCTGCCCTGATCATCGCCTGGTATCACGGCGAGAAGGGCAAGCAGCAGTTGCAGCGAACCGAGGCCTCGCTTCTCCTGACGCTGGCCGTCCTGGCGGCGATCGGCACGTTCCGGCTGAGCACGGCCGCCGAGAATCCCGCGAGTCAAGTGAACCGGCCGGGCTCGGACGCGATCCCGGCGGCGACGGCTGATCTGGGCGAACGATCGGTGGCGGTGCTGCCGTTCGTGAACAGCACCGGCGTGGACAGTCTCGACTGGCTCGGTCCGGGCATGTCGGACATGCTCACCACGAACCTGGCGCAGACGGGCGCCCTGCGAGTCGTGAGTCCACAGCGCCTGTTCGAGTTGCTCAGGCAGGAGGGACACGAAGAGACTGACGAGATCCCCCAGGAACGAGCCATGGACATCGCCGCCCGTTCTGGGGCCAGGACCATGGTGCACGGGTCGATTCTCGGTACGGCCGACGACATGGCCCTGGATGCTCAGCTTATCGACCTGAGTGACGGAACGATCATCGCCGCTGAGCGGGCCCGCGGCTCGGACGTCTTCGCGCTGGCCGACACGGTGGCGGATCGCCTGGCGAGTCAGCTCACGCGTGGCACGGAATACCAGCTGGCGGCGGCTCCGGAGAAGTCTCCCATCGAGCTCACCGGCGACATGGACAAGTTCCGCGAGTACCAGGCCGGGGTGCGCACGGCGTGGGACAAGCTGGACAGCGACAGTCTGGAGGTCCGCTATCAACTAGTAGACATGCTGGAGATGATGCCGGGTCGCGAAGACGAAGCCCGAAAGGTGCTCGAGGAGATCATCCACATCGCGCCCGACGAAGCGAGGGCTGTGGGACACCTTGCTCGAATAGCGATCGTCCAGGGTGATGAGGTTGCGGCTGACAGTCTGATCATTCGCTACGCGGGTCTGGAGAAGGACGAGTTCAAGGTGCACGCGGGCTCAGGCCAGTTGCTCGAGCGTGCGGCCCGGTTCGACGAAGCCCGCAATGCCTACCGCGAGGCTCTGCGCGTCGAGCCGGATAACGCGATGCTCCTCGACCTTCTCGCCCGGACCTATCTGCGCGCCAACGATCCGGCAGGAGCCAGGGCCGAGCTGGAGGACTTCACATCCAGCCCGATTCCAGCT
>JBDHBK010000460.1:0-2557 GCA_039592635.1 Gemmatimonadota bacterium | reverse complement strand
CCGAGCAGCGAGCCCTCAGGATCGTACACGTCGATCCGGTCGGTCTCGCCGGGGCGGCTCACCGAAACTCCGACCCACAGGCGACTCTCGCTGTCGACGGCCAGTCCCGTGATCCGCGGAACGACTTCCGCAAAGGTCAGGGCCTCGAGCCGCTTCTCCATCATCTCCTCGGCCCCGGGGAAGGTCCCCGTGGTGGATGCTTCGCGCAGTCGGTCTCTCTCGAATTCCTCGTCAGCGGGCGTCGTCGGCCGGGCTGCGGGCTCTCGCTGAATGCGGAAACGCTCGAGACCGTCCGGGCCGACCACGCGAATGTCGTACTCCGGTCCCTCCGCCAGCGCGAATGTGCCATTCGCGAATCGACTCCAATGGAATCCGGGCGCGAACGACTGTTGCGCCATCATGACCATCACCCGGTTTCCCGAAGTCACCTCCACCTGGTCGAACTTCGGGGCCGGTGCCTCCCACACTGTATCAGAGGCTGTACCATCGCGGCCGAGCCGAACCAGGGGTCGCGGGGGCGGCCCTGAGTCGTCGCCCGGCCGGAAAGAGAACATGGCGAACACCCCGTACGCACCGTCCACGACCGGGATGATGCGCCCGCCCATCATCGAGGACCCGGGAGGGAAGGGAATGCTGCTCGGCTCGGCCTCCGAATCGAGCGGAAGAAGGGTGATGCGCTGATTGCTTCCGTCCAGTACCCACAGCGTGTCGCCGCGACCCACACCGAGTCCAACCGGCATCTGCAGCTCTCCCGGTCCCGATCCCTCTCGGCCCCAGGAGCCCAGGAATGCGCCGGCGCGATCGTATCCCAGCACCCGCTTACCGGTCTGGTCGATCAGGTACAGGTCGCCCGACTCATCGCCGGCAAGGCTGCCCGGACCCACCTGGTCGAACTGATACTCCTCCGAATCCGCCCCGAAGCCTCCGATGAGAGACACCGTGTCGAGCTGCCATGCGAGTTGCGCCGATCCTCCATCCGGGTAGGAGAGGCGCGGCACTCCGTCCACGGTGTCGACCGCCGCCTGCAGGCCGATTGGTGCGTCCGAAGCCTCGCCGCAGGCGCCGACGAGCAGGGTCAGCCCGAGCAACATCCAGCTGCAGCGTGGCTCGATCAGTCGTGTCTTCATGGTGATCCAGTCTCCGGGGTCGCTGCCGGGTGGTCAGAGTTTGGCAATCCGGACCGGCACTTAGTATATCATGCTCGCGGGACCGTTTAGCCCCACAAGAGAGGACGCAGGAGATGAACGAAGGGTTGCCCGGCGGAAGCGTGCCGGATCCGCCGACGGCCGAACAGCCGCTCGTTCCCGAGCTTGAAGGGTATCGCGCCGGCTTCCGGTGGGCCAAGGGCGAAATCTGGAACCTGACGGCTTCGATCGATCCGGCCACCTACAACGCGCGCCCCTCGGAGAAGGCATGGTCGGCGGCGGAATGCGTCGAGCACCTGTCCGCGACGGCCCGCGAGATGATTCCCGCCCTGGATGCGGGGGTGGCGCGTGCAAGGGAGAACGGGTGGCTCGCGCACGGCCCGTTCGAGTACGGTCGATTCGAGAAGTGGTTCGCACGGCAGTCCGGCGGAGACGAGCTTCCACCGAGGCACCGGTTCAAGACACCGAAGCTATACCACCCGCCGCACCGGACGTACGACATGGACGACGCCGTGCAGGAGTTCCTCGACCTGCAGGACCGCTACATGGAAACGCTTCAGCTTGCGTCAGGAGTGGACCTGGCCCGGACCAAGGTGGCCTCACCGGCCATGTCGCTGCTGAAGCTCAGCCTCGGCCAGTGGCTGAAATCCATGGAGGGACACCAGCGCCGGCATCTGTGGCAGGCGCGGGAGGCGATCCGAAGAGTCAGATAGGGCCGTGTGCCCCCTGGTTTTACCCACGGTCTGACGGTCGATTGCACGCGGGCTGAGCGACCGCCTATCATGAGAGCCGGCTGACGCCGCCATTGTGCCACCGCCGGCGAGGCTGCAGTCCCAACCGACAGAGGAGGGCAGATGGAGTCCGAGCGCGTTTCGCTCGCCACGGATGAGGAGCAGAAGTCGATGCGGTGGGTCTGGGTGCTGGCGGGGGTAGCAGCAGGGGCGATCGTCATCACCGTGTTCCTGAACATCGCAGACCGGTACCTCGATCGACTGGCCGTGGACGGACTCATCGGCTCGCTCACAGTGCTGCTGGTGGGGATTCTGGTCGGGGCGGCCTCCCGGGGCGAGACGCTGCGCGAAGCGGCCGTGGCCGGTCTGATGCTGGCCGTTCTGACCATCTCGGTGGTGGCGTTCCAGCTGCGGATCGAAGTGCCGACCCTCGTGTGGGTCGCGGGTCCGTTCTACGCGCTGGTCCTGGCTCTCATCGGGGGCTACGTGGGAGAGATGCTGCAGGGAACGCTCGAGGAGGCGCACGTCGACCGTCCCCTCGATTGGCCATGGGTGTTCGTGAGCATCGTGATCGGCTTCACCCTGGGCACCTACGCCCTCTTCCTGGTTGGCACAGTGTTTCCGGGCTCACCGGACCAGGACATGACGATCATGGCCGCCGCCTTCCTGGTGACCGGTGTT
>JBDHBK010000459.1:0-2561 GCA_039592635.1 Gemmatimonadota bacterium | reverse complement strand
ATCGATCCCTGATTGGCCCGCGACTCCGATATCAATGGCCGTGAACTTCAGAATGCTGGGCCGGAACACCAACCACCGGCAAGGGGGATCCAAATGACGAAGGCTGACCTGGTCGAACAAGTGCACGAAGCGATCGGACCCGGAGTAACGAAGAAGGATTGCGCGGCGGTCATCGACGCGTTTCTCAACGCCGTGAAGCAAGCGATTGCCAACGGAGACCACATCGAGATTCGCGGCTTCGGGACCTTCAAGGTTCGGAACCGGCGTCCGAGGATTGCCAGGAACCCGAGAACGGGCGAGTCGGTAACCGTGCCGGCGCGGGCGGTGCCGATCTTCAAACCGTCCCGCCTGTTCAAGAAGGAGGTCGAGGAGGCACTGTAGTCGCAGTGGGTCAACGGGCGGCCGATCCCTGCGTGGGACGGCCGCCAGAGCAGGTCAGGAGAAGAAAGTCCTGATTCGCGAGAGTCCCTCGGCGAGTTCCTCGTCCGCGACGGAGTAATTCAATCTCAGGAACCCGGGCGTCCCGAACGGTTCGCCCGGGATCGTAGCTACGCCCTCCTGTACCAGCAGTCGCTCTGCCACGTCCATCGAATCGGACGTCTCCGTGAGTCTGACATACAGGTAGATCGCACCGGCGGGTGCCCGCAGTTCCAGACCTGACACGCCGGACAGAGCATCGACGGCTGTGTCGCGCCTGCGCCGCAGGATGTCCCTGAAGTCCCTTACGATGTCGTCTCGGAGAGGAGAGGAGAGAACGGCGGCGGCCGCGTCCTGTGAGGGGCCCGCAGCGCCCGACGTGGTCTGGCTCTGCAGCGCGGACATCTTCTGGATCACTTCCTGCGGCCCCACCGCGTACCCGATTCTCCACCCGGGCATCGAGAAGGCCTTGGAAATACCGTCCAGGTGAAGCACTCGCCCATCCGCGTGGGGAACGTCGTAGATCGAGGGCGCTGATTCTCCGTCGTAGTAGAGGCGGCGGTAGATCTCATCCGAGAGAATCCACACGTCGTTCGCCCGCGCCCAGTCGGCGATCTCGGCCATCAGGTCCCTGTCGTAGACATCCCCGCTCGGATTGCTCGGCGAGTTCAGAAACAGTCCCCGCGTCGCCGGAGTGCGCAGCCGGTCCAGCGTGGCGACGTCGAGCCGGAAGCCCTCCTCCCAACGCGTCGGCACCACGACGGGCGTAGCTCCGGCGAGCTCCAGCGTCGCCAGATAGGTGGGCCAGTATGGAACGGGCACGAGGACCTCGTCCCCGCTCTCGAACAGGCAGAAGCAGGCGTTGAACAGGGCTTGCTTGACCCCGGCTGAAACCAACACGTTTGCCGGTTCTACCCCGTCGTGCGCCGTCGTCTGATTGACATACGACGCTACGGCGCTTCGCAGCCCGGGCGTGCCGGGAGTCGGAGGGTAGCCGGCTTTGCCTGAGCGCACATAGTCCAGACCGGCCTGAATCGCCACGTCAGGTGTCGGAAACGACGGCTCGCCGGCAGACAGGTTTACCACCGACTCACCGGCCGCGCGCATCTTCTTGGCCCGAGCGCTGATAGCTAGAGTGGCGGACGGAACGAGGGAGGCGATGTTCTTGGAGAACCGCATGTGGTACTCCCCGGGTCCAGGTGATTGTTGGAGGTTCGAAACGGCACTAGTTTCGACGCTGGCGATGTCGTAGCCGCTTAGACGTCGCATCGCGAACGACGATGTTATTCCAGGCGCCGTAACGGCGTCAAGATCGGCTTCTTGAGAGAATTACATGATCACGGAGACCACGACACGACTCGCGCCTGAACAGGTTCTTGACGGAGCCCGGCGGTTCTTCACAGCGGAAGACTCTGTGTCCGCGGCAAACGTCGTGAGCGAGAGTGATCGACACTTGACCCTGGCGACCTTTCGCAGCCGACTTGCGATCTCCGCATGGGAGGACCAGGAGCTGGGAAAGACGAGGGTCAGGGTCAGCACCCTTCGCCGGCAGGATTCCGTCGGGAAGTTCCTGTCATGGCTGAATACCGCGGATCCCTCTGAGTGATGGATCGATTCGAGGTAACGGTGCGGCTTTTCGGGCAGCACAGGGAACTGGCCGGGGAATCGGTGATCTCCGTCGAGTTCAACGCGGGCGGAACCGTAGCCGACCTCAGGAAGACTCTCGCCGCGCACCCCGTCCTCGGAGCGGCGCTTCACGGCTCGGCGGTGGCCCTGAATCGCACCTACCAACCGGACGAAGCACCGGTCCGGGAGGGAGACGAGGTGGCCGTGATTCCGCCGGTGGCTGGAGGATGACCGTGGCCGGGTCGGTACGAGAGTCGGAGTTTCCGGGCGGCGTGTTGGTGGCCGAGGTCACCCGGGACGAACTGGACGGGGCCGATTTGCTGCGCCGATTGGGGAGCCAGTCCGACGGCGCCGTGCTCGTGTTTGAGGGCCGCGTCAGGGATCACAATTCGGGCCGCGAGGTCGTGGCGCTGCACTACGACGCGTACCGCGAAATGGCCGACGACGTGCTGCGTGACATCGCGTCGGAAGCGCTTCAGCAATCCGGGGCATCGTCGATTGGGGTTAGGCATCGTGTC
>JBDHBK010000458.1:0-2561 GCA_039592635.1 Gemmatimonadota bacterium | reverse complement strand
CTCGGCCCTCGAAGCGGCCTCCGCGGCGACCCGAGCCCTGCGGGAGAACCAGACCCGGCTGCAATTCGTGGTCGACCAGGCGCCGGTGGTGCTGTGGGCACTCGACAACGAGGGGTTGTTTACGCTGTCCGAGGGTCGCGGGCTGGAAGCCCTCGGCCTCGAGCCCGGCGAGGTGGTGGGCCGGTCGGTGTTCGATGTCTACACGGGCAACACAGAGGTGCTCAACGACGCGCGCAAGGCCCTGGCGGGGCACAGGGTACGGTCGTCGGTACGAGTGGGGGACCTGATATTCGAGAGCCGGCAGCGACCGCTTGTCGATTCGGCCGGCAGGGTGGTGGGCGTGCTCGGTGTCGCGGTGGACGTCACCGCCCGGGAGCGGGCGATGACGGACCTCGAGGCGACCAACCTGGCGCTGACCAATGCGTACGACAGCACACTCGAGGGGTGGGTTCGGGCCCTCGACCTGAGGGACCGGGAAACGGAGGGACACACGAAACGCGTGACGAAACTGACCGTGGAACTGGCGCGCCGCGTGGGCGTACCCGAGGACGAGCTGGTACACGTCCGCCGGGGGGCCCTGCTGCATGACATCGGCAAGATCGGCATTCCCGACGCGGTCTTGAAGAAACCGGGACCCCTGGACGAGGAGGAGTGGAGCCTCATGCGCCAGCATCCCGTGTGGGCGCACGACATGATCTCGGCCGTCGACTTCCTCCAGCCGGCTCTCGACATCCCGTACTGTCATCACGAGCGTTGGGACGGAGAGGGCTACCCGCGCGGGCTGGCCGGAGAGTCGATTCCGCTGTCCGCGCGGGTGTTCGCCGTCGTGGATGTGTGGGACGCCCTGCGCTCCGATCGACCGTACAGCGAGGCCTGGGATGAGGAGCGCGTACTGGCTTATCTCCGCGATCAGGCCGGGGGACACTTCGATCCGACCGTGGTCGAGGAGTTCCTGGAAATGCTGGCCGAGGCATGAGGTTACTCGTACTTACGGTATGCGTGGCGGTCCTGTCGGCCGCGTGCCGCGTCGAGGCGCCGGAGCGCTCGCAGGCGGAAGAACGAGCTCAGAGTACGGGCTATCGAGGCATCCTTCTCCCGGATGCCGATGCCCGTCCCGATTTCGTTCTGACCGACATGAACGGTGAAGCCTTCGACTTCAGGGCGGAAACCGAGGGTAAGCTGGCGCTGCTGTTCTTCGGCTACACGTACTGCCCCGACGTCTGTCCCGTCCACATGGCCAGCATCGCGGCGGTTAAGCGCGACCTGAGCGTGGACGAGCAACGCCGCATGCAGGTCGTCTTCGTCACCGCGGACCCGCGGCGCGACACACCCGAACGCCTGGTCTCGTGGCTTGGGAACTTCGATCCCGAATTCGTGGGCCTCCGTGGAACCGAGGCCGAGGTCGACAGCATCATGCTCGGACTCGCCCTCCCGGCCGCCATCCGTGACACTGCGGCAGGCCCCGACTACGCCGTGGGCCACGCGTCACAGGTGATCGCCTTTCCCCCGGGCGACGGCTTCCGGGTGATCTACCCCTTCGGTACCCGGCAGGCAGACTGGAAGCACGACCTGGCCAGGTTGCTCGATCCTTGAACGGTCTCCAGTGGTGGTGCTCGGCTCAGACGGCCGCATGGACCTGGAGTCCACGGCCGTTCCCCGGCGTGTGGCTGTTGGTGGCTCTGCTGGCCGGTCTGTTCTGGTGGCTAGGGAGAGCTTCGGGCGACGCAGGGGGACTGGCCCCTTCACACGACCGAAAGGCCCGGTGGGCCTGGTTTGGAGGGGTGTTGGCCCTGTGGGTGGCGCTCGATTGGCCCGTGGGGGCCCTGTCGGGATACCTCGCCTCCGCTCACATGCTTCAGTACCTGCTCACAGCGCTGGTGGCGCCCCCCTTGCTCCTGCTCGGCGTGCCGAGTGGCGCGTGGGCCCGGCTCACCGCCAGGCCGCAAGCGGTCCGTGTCCTGCGCTTCGTGACGCACCCGCTGATCGCGATCGCCATCTTCCAGTTGATCCTCTTCTACACGCACCTGCCGTCGGTGGTCGACCGCCTGATGGTGACCCAGCTGGGGTCACTCGCCATCGACACGTTGTGGCTGGGGGGTGGTCTGCTGTTCTGGTGGCCCGTGGTCGCGCCGGTGCCGGACAGGCCGCGCTTCGGGTATCCGCTGAAGATGGGCTACCTGTTCCTGAGCACCGTTCTCAACACCATGCCGTACGCATTCCTGACGTTCGGCGAACTGCCGTTCTACGGCGTCTACGAGCTGGCTCCGCCGGTGGGAATCCTCGGCGCCCGTGAGGACCAGCAGGTCGCCGGATTGCTCATGAAGGTGGGGGGCGGACTCGTCCTGTGGACGGCCATCACCATCCAGTTCTTCCTGTGGTTCAACCGGGAGGGCGAAGCGGAGGGGCCGGTACCGACGGCCTGATTGAGCTCAGTCGGGCGTGGCGGTGAAACCCACCCGGTCGACGGCTTCCACGAGATCGTCGAGGCTGATGTTCTCACCTGTAACCGTCGCGGACCCCGGTTCGAGGACCACTTCAACGGCGGTCACCCCGGCTACGGC
>JBDHBK010000457.1:0-2564 GCA_039592635.1 Gemmatimonadota bacterium | reverse complement strand
TGGGTCTTCTTCCGGGCCCAGGGCTTCGGGCAGGCGTGGACCATGACCCGGACGATGCTCGGATTCGGCGTCGAGGGCAGCGTGCTGGTTCTCTCGACCTTCCTGGTCACCACCGTGATCGCCGTCACGGTGGGGATGCTGGCCGTCCACTGGTACATGCGGAGCCGCCGTCTCGAAGAAGTCGTGGCCAGAGCCCCGTGGTGGCTCACAGGGCTCGTGTGGGCCGGAATGATCTTCTTGATCGTGATAACTCAAGGATCTGGTGATGCCTTCATCTACTTCCAGTTCTGAGTCCGAGCCGGTCTTCCACCGGCGGATTCCGGAGATGAGCTGGCCGCGCGTCGTGATGCTCGCGGTCGTGTTCGCAGCCGTTGGTGTCGGCGCGTGGGAAGCGTATTGGCGCGTGGCACAGCAGTACGAGGCCTCGTATCGGAACAGCGATGGACAGTGGGCCGAGGCCCGGCGCCGGGTCGACCGGAGCGAGCCGAATGCCACCGTATTCATCGGTTCCTCACGCACCCAGTTCGACATCGACCTGGACGTGTGGCAGGAAGAGACGGGCGTGCACGCTGTCCAGCTGGCGCTGGAAGGATCGAACGCGATACCGATCCTGACCCACATCGCGGACGACGAGGATTTCTCAGGCCTGCTCGTGGTAGGGATCACGCCCCCGCTCGTCTTCTTCCCGGGAATCGGGCTCCGGGCGGACGCCGTTCAGCACTACTTCGATGAAACGCCCTCGCAGTGGCTCGGAAACAAGCTCTCCTATCCATTGGAGACGCGGCTGGCGTTCTACAATATCGACACGAAGCTATTCACCGTGCTGACCCGGCAGGCCTGGTGGCCCGATCGGCCGGGGCTTCCGTTCCAGCAGCCAGAGGTGCGGAAGATCGAGAACATGCGACGGGATCGGCAGGCGAATATGTGGGACCGGGTCGAGGACGATCCGGAGTTCAACGCCACCGTCACGGGGACCTGGCAGACGATCCTCGAGAACCTGCCACCACCCCCGCCACCGGAGGTTGCTCAGGCCGCATTCGAAGCGCTGCTCGAGCAGGTGGCGGTGGACGTCGCCAAGATCCGTTCGAGAGGGGGCGAGGTCGTCTTCATCCGGCCGCCGTCCAGCGACTGGTTCCGTGAGTTCGAGCGTCAGGCGTCGCCGCGCGAGATGGTGTGGGAGTCGATCATTGGCGCCGCGGAGGCGGTAGGCGTCCACTCCGAGGACTACCCGGAGCTCTCGGACGTCCGCACGCCCGAGTGGTCGCACATCAGTTCGCGCGACAAGGCCCGGTGGACGAGGGCCCTGGTCGGTATACTGAGGGACAGGATGACGGAGCGGGGTTTCCACCGACCGGAGATTGGATCGTGAGCCTACTCGTAGCCCTGGACTTTTCGGCCGTGGCCGAGGATCAGCTGGAGATCGTCAGTCGCCTGGCCCGGCCCAATCGCGAGATCTACCTGCTGCACGTCGCGGAGCCCGATCCCTCGTTCGTGGGCTATGAGGCGGGCCCGGACGAGGTGCGCCACGACGTGGCGGTCGAATTCAAGCGCGAGCACGATGAGCTGCACGGCCTCGCCGATCGCCTGCGCGAGCAGGGACACGAGGTCACGGCGCTCATGATCCAGGGTCCCACGATCCAGACCATCCTCGAGCAGGCCGAGAAGCTCGAGGCCGAGGTCATCGTCGTGGGCTCACATGGCCGGGGGAAGCTGTTCGACCTGGTCGTGGGCAGCGTCTCGGCCGGCGTGATCCGGAAGTCTCCGGTGCCGGTGCTGGTGGTGCCGACGCGCTGATCGAGGCCCTGACGGCCTCAGTCAGTCCGCCCTGAGCGCCGTCGTCGGCTCGACCCGGGTCGCCCGACGTGCCGGCACGTAGCTGGCCAGCAGCACGACGCCCCCCAGGACCGTCACGATCGCGGCCACACTCAGCGGGTCCGACGGTGAGACACCATACAGCGCGGCTTCGATCGTCCGTCCCAACACCACCGCCAGGGCCGACCCCAGGACCCCACCCGTAAGGGCGATCAGCAGTCCGTGCCGGAGTCCCAGCCGCTTGATGTCGGCCGCCGTAGCTCCGAGCGCCATGCGAATGCCGATTTCCTGGGTTCGTTGAGACACGGCGTAGGAAATCACTCCGTACACCCCCACCGTGCCGAGGACCAGGGCCACCGCGGCCGCCACCAGCAGCAGCGTCATCATGAACCGGGTCGGAGCCATGTCGCGTCGGGCGACCTCGTCCAGCGTCCGGATATTCGCGAGCGGCAGGTCCGGGTTCACCGACCAGATGGCCTGCCGAACCTGGGGCAGCACGGCGGTGGGCGGCAGCACTCCGGTACGTACCACGTACGCCAGGTTGCGTCGCACCCAGCTCGGAGAGCCCAGGAACTCGGCCACGGCCATGGGCCAGTAGACCACGCCGGGTGCTTCAGAGGTAATCCCCGCATCCCGCACGTTGCCCACCACGCCGATGACCTCCCGCCACGGGTCCTCGGTCGAATGCCGAATACGCCTGCCCACGGCTCCGGCCGAGCTTCCCCAGTGCCGGACGGCCAGGTTCTCCGTGA
>JBDHBK010000456.1:0-2571 GCA_039592635.1 Gemmatimonadota bacterium | reverse complement strand
AGCGAAGCGATGACGTTGGCCGCTATCACGAGAAACGCAGCGGTCTGAAGTCCTGCGACACCGGGTCGTGCAGCGTAGATATAGCCCAGACCGATAGCGAAGGAGACCGGATACAGCAGATCCAGCCAGTTCTTCCATGCCCAGGAGACGTACTCGGTGACAGGCTCGCCCAGTGGTACGAACATTGTGAGCATCACCCAAATCAGGGCATTGGCCAGCCCGATACCGAGAACCAGCCTCGTCCGTCGCCACAGGAGGTTCCGATGCTCCCGTTCAAACGCTGAACCGAGTTGGGTGGTGCGCAGCCCCAGCGAGCGGCCGATGCGAAGATCGGTGTTGTCGCTGGCCGAAGACTCGCCCGTCCCAGGCTGTGGTCGGTCCGTCTCTGTCTCCGCCAAGATGTGCCTCCGATGCATGGATCCCACGAATGTATATTGGGTAAGCTTGAAGGCGGCTACGGCCACCCGGTCATCCCATTGGGCATTTCGTGTGTCCAATAGGAAAAGGGTGATGCCGGTGACGGGGCTTGCTGCTGGTCATTCGCCGCCTCACTGGAGTAGTTTGCTGCTGCCGGGGCTCTAATTCCCGGTGGCAACTCACACAACCGTCGGGTATCGATGAGCTGGTTCGAACAGCTGCGAGAGAAGCACATCTTCAGGACCGCCTTCATCTACCTGGGCGGGGCCTGGGCCTCGATGGAAGCCATCGGCTTCTTCGTGGACAACTACGGCTGGTCCAGGACGGTACTGGACGTGGCGGTGCTGCTCATCGTGCTCGGCTTTCCCGCCGCCCTGATCATCGCCTGGTACCACGGCGAAAGTGGAAGACAACAGGTCCAGAAGACCGAGGCATCCTTGCTGCTGACGCTGGCCGTCCTGGCGGCGATCGGCACGTTCCGGCTCAGCACGGCCGCCGTGAATCCCGCGAGTCAAATGAACCCGGCGAGCTCGGACGCGATCCCCGCGGCGACCGTTGACCTGGGCGAACGATCGGTGGCGGTGCTGCCCTTCGTGAACAGCACCGGTGTGGACAGTCTCGACTGGTTGGGTCCGGGCATGTCGGACATGCTCACCACGAACCTGGCGCAGACGGGCGCCCTGCGAGTCGTGAGCCCACAGCGCCTGTTCGAGTTGCTCAGGCAGCAGGGACACGCGGAGACCGACGAGATCCCGCAGGAACGAGCCATGGACATCGCCGCTCGTTCCGGTGCCAGGACCATGGTGCACGGATCCATCCTCGGTACGGCCGACAACCTGGCGCTGGACGCTCAGCTCATCGACCTGAGTGACGGGACGATCATCGCCGCCGAGCGGGCCCGGGGCTCGGATGTCTTCGCCCTGGCGGATACGGTCGCCGAGCGCCTCGCCAGCACTCTCACGCGCGGAGTGGAGTACCAACTGGCGGCGGATATGGAGAAGTCTCCCATCGAGCTCACCGGCGACATTGACAAGTTCCGCGAGTACCAGGCCGGGGTGCGCACGGCATGGGACCAGCTGGACAGCGACAGCCTGGAGGTCCGCTATCAGCTCGTGGACATGCTCGAGATGATGCCGGGTCGGGAAGACGAAGCCCGGAAGGTGCTCGAGGAGATCATCCACATCGCGCCCGACGAGGCGAGGGCTGTGGGACACCTTGCCCGAATCGCGATCGTTCAGGGGGATGAGGTAGCGGCTGACAGTCTGATCGTGCGCTACGTGGACCTGGAGAAAGACGAGTTCAAGGTGCACGCGGGCTCTGGCCAGTTGTTCGAGCGAGCAGCCCGGTTCGAAGAGGCCCGGGATTCGTACCGCCAGGCACTGCGAATCGAGCCTGACAACACGGTTCTCTTGGACCTTCTCGCCCGGACCTATCTCCGGGCCAACGATCCAGCGGGAGCCAGGGCCGAGCTGGAGGGCTTCACGTCCAGCCCGATTCCAGCCGTCGAAGCCGAGGCGCACCTTCTGACCGGGGATGCCTGGGCGTGGCAGGGACAGTTCGCGGAGGCCCGGGCCGCCTACGCACGAGCGGCCGACGTGGGCGTGCGTGAGGAGCTTCCCGATCTCGAAGCCGCGGGCCGCGAGAGCAGCCTGTGGGTGGACGCTCTTCTGGATCCTGATGTCGGGGTGACGCGGATCAACAACTCCGTGTGGACCCTGCTCGATCTGGGTCGCGGCGAGACGGCCCTGAACCTCGTCGAAGCCGCGGACCGGCTCTACGTGCGGGACTCGGACCGACTCTATCCGGTCGAGTTCCACACCATTCAGTACCTGAAGGGCAGGGTGTACGAGCTTCTCGGAAAGCCCCGGGCCGCCATGGCCGCCTATGGCCGGCTCCTGAAGAGCTGGGGTGACGCCCTGGACGAGATTCCGCGCCTGTCGGACGCGGCGGAGAGAATGTCGGCCATACAGGCGGAGTGGGCCGACAAGGGCGGCCGTTTGCCGCCACCACCGGGGGGCGCCAGGGTTCCTGGTAGTCCCCGCACAGAAGTAGGGGTGTCCTCGGGATCCGGGGAGTCTACTCCGCGGCCGTAAGGCCCGCCCTTTCTGCGCAGCATCCGACCGCCGATTCCTGCCTGAATGCTTCAGCGCTGCT
>JBDHBK010000455.1:0-2573 GCA_039592635.1 Gemmatimonadota bacterium | reverse complement strand
CATCATGAGTGAGCTCAAGCGAACGCCGCTGTATGAAGCCCACGTGGCCCTCGGAGCCAAGATCGTGCCGTTTGCGGGTTTCGAGATGCCGGTCCAGTACCCGACCGGAATCACTGCCGAGCACCAGGCCGTGCGTTCGGCGGCAGGCATGTTCGATGTGTCCCACATGGGCGAGTTCCTGGTCGAAGGACCGGGCGCTCTGGCCTTCGTGTCGCACGTGACCACGAACGATCCCGCGCAGCTCGCCCTGGGGCAGGTTCAATACAGCGTGTTCTGCCATCCGCATGGTGGAATCGTCGATGACCTGCTGGTCTACCGAATGGGAGAGCAGCGTTTCCGCCTGGTGGTCAACGGCGCGAACATCGAGAAGGACTGGGCACACGTCCGTGCGCTGGCCGGCGAGTTCGACGTCGAACTCACGGACGAGAGCGACAGCATCGGACTCATCGCCCTTCAGGGACCGGCGGCCGAGACCATCCTCCAGCCGCTGGTCGACGTGGAGCTGGCCCCGATGGGCTTCTACTGGTTCGAGGAAGGCCACGTCGACGGAATCCCGGGGGTCATCAGCCGCACCGGCTACACGGGAGAGGCGGGTTTCGAGCTCTACCTGCCGTCCGACGCCACGCGGTCGGTCTGGGACCACCTCCTGCGGGTAGGCGAGGGGCATGGACTCCTGCCCACGGGCCTCGGCTGTCGGGACTCCCTGCGCCTCGAGATGGGGTATGCGCTGTACGGAAACGACATCGACGACGACACCTCGCCCCTGGAGGCCGGCCTGTCCTGGCTCGTGAAGCTGGGGAAGGACTCGTTCGTGGGACAGGAGGCCCTGCTCGCCCAGAAGGAGGCCGGTCTTACGCGACGTCTCCGGGGCTTCAAGCTGGCAGAGCGCGGATTCCCACGGCCTGGCTACGACGTGGTATTTGCCGGCGAGACCGTGGGTCCGGTGCGCAGCGGAACGCTCAGCCCCAGCCTCGGTTGTGGGATCGGCACGGCGTACCTGCCGGCCGACGCCAGCCCGGGCGACGAAGTGAGCGTTCGTATCCGAAACCGCGAAATTCCGGGCGAAGTCGTGCCGCTCCCGTTCTATGACGGCGGGTCGCTGAAACGGTGAACACCGAGCGGACGTTGCGGGTCGCGGTGCTCACAGTCTCCGATGGGGTCGCAGCCGGGGCCCGGGAGGACTCATCGGGCGCGCTCATCGAAGAATGGGTTCGGCAGCGTGGTTACGTGCTTGCGGAGCGGCTCAACGTTCCGGACGAATCGGGTCCGATCGCAGGCGCACTCGTCCGCCTCTGCGACCAGGACGACTGCGACCTTCTGCTGACCACGGGCGGGACAGGCCTCACGCCGAGGGATGTGACGCCGGAAGCGACCAGCGCCGTGCTCGATCGACCCGCACCCGGAATCGCCGAGGCGATTCGGGTGGAGGGTCTTCGCAAGACGCCCCGCGCGGCGCTCGGTCGTGGGCTCGCCGGGGTGAGAGGGGCCACGCTCGTGGTGAACCTGCCAGGGAGTCCCGGTGGCGTGTCGGATGGCCTGAACGTCCTCTCCGTGTTCGTCGATCATGCCGTGGACCTGGTCCGCGGTCGCTTCACCAGCCACGACTGACCGGGGGACTTCGCTTTGGCCCGAGTCTTTGTCGAAATGGGCGATCTCGAGACCGCTGTCGCCGTTCGCGAGGCTGCGGCGGCGGACGGTCACGATGTGGAGATGGTCGAATCTCCGGGTGAAATCGAGTCGCGTCTCCGGCCGGGAATGGAGGAGATGGCGCTCGTTCTCACCGGCAGGCTCGATGAAGGGGTCGCGTCCAGGCTATCCGGGGTGTTCTCAGGCGCCATTCCCCGGTCTCCTCTGCTGGCCGTCGTTCCGGAGCACGATCCGGAGGAGCTTCGGCGCGTAGCCCGTCTGTTCGACCTCGACGAAGCCATTCCGGCGCCGCCGGATCCCGCCGAGGTACAGGTCGCCCTGCGGAACCAGCTGGACCGATACAGACTGCAGGTCGAGACGGGAATCGTCGGTCGCACCGAAGCGGTCCGCGAGGTTCTGGACCGGATTCACCTGATCGCACCCGTCAACTCGACCGTGCTCATCACGGGCGAAAGCGGAACGGGCAAGGAACTCGCCGCGCGGGCGATCCACAGCCTGTCTCCTCGACGCAGTCGTTCATTCATCGCCATGAACTGCGCGGCCGTCCCCGAGTCTCTACTGGAGTCCGAGTTGTTCGGGCACGAGAAGGGGGCGTTTACGGGCGCTACGTCACGTCGCAAGGGCATGTTCGAGCTGGCCGATAGCGGCACGCTTCTGCTGGACGAGATCGGAGAAATGCCGCCGCAGCTCCAGACGCGGTTCCTGCGTGTCCTGGAGACCCGTCGCTTCATGCGCGTTGGGGGCGACACGGAAATCCAGGTGGATGTCCGTGTCATCGCGGCCACCAACCAGGATCTTCGCGAGGCCGTCCGTCTCGGCACATTCCGACGCGACCTCTACTACCGACTCAACGTGCTTCACCTGGAGCTTCCCTCTCTGCGCCAGCGAAAGCCCGACATCCCGATTCTGGTCCGGCACTTCGTGAG
>JBDHBK010000454.1:0-2575 GCA_039592635.1 Gemmatimonadota bacterium | reverse complement strand
GGTCGAGAGCGCCGCGGCACCGCCGATGGCGATCAGAGCGAGAATGACATCCATGGGAGCCTCCATGGTTCCGAGGATCCGATACTTCAGGGAGCGAAAATACGTGGCGGGCAGGACCCGCCCCGTAGTCGGTTAACATACACCGCGCGCGGCGGATGTGCCCCCCAGAAGCCTGCTGTAGGCTTCTCTAGCCGTCGACCTTCACGATGACCGCGATCCCCTGCCCGCCGCCGATGCACGCGGAGCCCAGACCGAGCCCGCCGCCCCGACGCTGCAACTCGTGCAGCAGGTGCGTCGTGATCCGTGCCCCGGTGGCGCCCAGCGGATGGGTTAGCGCGATCGCCCCGCCGTTCACGTTCACCCGGTCACGATCGAGGCCCAGTTCCCGCTCCACCGCCACGTACTGCGGGGCGAAAGCCTCGTTGACCTCGATCAGGTCGATGTCCTCCAACGCGAGGCCCGCCTTCTCCAGCGCCTTGCGCGCCGCTGGCGCCGGCCCGATGCCCATGATCCGCGGCGGGACTCCGGCGACGCCCCACGAGACGAGGCTGCCCATCGGCTTGATCCCGTGGGCCGAGGCAAACTCGGAGTCGGAGATCACCAACGCGGCCGCGCCGTCCCCGATTCCACTCGCGTTTCCGGCCGTGACCAGTCCGTCCTTCTTGAAGTAGGGCCGCAGGGCGCCCAGGGCCTCCGCCGTGGTGTCCGGCCGCATGTGCTCATCTCGCTTGAATTCCGTCTCCTTGCCACGCTTGAGAAGGGTCACGGGGACGACTTCCGCGTCGAACTTGCCCTCATCCCACGCCGCACCAGCCCGAGTCTGGCTCCGCACCGCGTAGCCGTCCACTTCTTCGCGGCTGATGTCGTACTCGTCGGCCAGGTTCTCGGCCGTCTGCGCCATCGAGAAGCCGCAGTACGTGTCCGTCAGTGCCTCCCACAGAGAGTCCTCGAACGGCACCGCCGGCCCGAGCCGCAGACCCCAGCGTGCCCCGCGGACCACGTGGGGGGCCTGGCTCATGGACTCCGTTCCTCCCGTGAGGCAGACTCGCGAGCCGCCATACAGGATGTCCTCGGCGCCGTCGATCACTGCCTGGAAACCGGATCCGCACAGGCGGTTCAGCGTCATGGCCGGAACCTCGATTGGCAGTCCGGCATTGAGACCCACGTGACGGGCCAGGTACACGGCGTCAGCCGATGTCTGAATCACGTTCCCGAAGAACACCTGTCCGTATTCCGACGGATCCACTCCCGCCCGCTCCACCGAGGCCCTGCCGGCGAGGATCCCGAGCTCGGTAGCCGAGTGATCCTTGAGGCTGCCGCCGAACGTCCCGAACGGGGTCCGCACCGCGGCGAGGAATACGACCTGTTTATCGCCTGCCATCGTTCCCATGATCTCTCCTGAAGTGGTTCAGCCCGTCTCGATGTGATCGGCGATCCAGGCGCCGACCTGTTCCGTCGTGTGTGAGCCGGCGACGTCCGGCGTGCGAACGCCCGCTTCCAGCGCCGCATCCACCGCCGCTTCGACCCGCTTGGCAGCCTCATCGGCGCCGCCATCGCGAAGCAGCAGCGCCGCACTGAGAATCGCGGCCATCGGGTTAGCCGCTCCCGTGCCGACGATATCCGGAGCGCTGCCGTGTACCGGCTCGTACAGAGCGTGGCGGCCGGGATTCACGTTCGCGGAGGGCGCCAGACCCATGCCGCCGACCAGCTCGGCGGCCAGGTCGGAGAGGATATCCCCCAGCAGGTTCGATGTGACGATGACCTCGAACCGGTCCGGTGCCCGCACCAGCTGCATGGCCAGCGCGTCGACGTACTGCATGTCGGCGTCGATGTCCGGATAGTCTGTCGCGACCTCGGAAAACACCCGGCGCCACAGGCCGTACACGTGCGGCACCGCCTTCGCTTTGTCGCCCAGGGTCACCCGTCCCAGGCCCTCGGAAACTGCGTAGTCGAACGCCGATCGCACGATCCGCTCGACCCCGGGTCGGGTGGCAATGGCCTCGCTTACGGCCCTCTCCTGGGGCTCACCGGCCGACTCGATTCGGCCGGCGCCCGTGTACAGACCCTCCGTGTTCTCGCGGAAGATGACGAAGTCGATGGGCCGATCATCTGCTGATCGCAGCGGAGACAACTCTGCAAGCCTCAAACGCGCGGGTCGGAAGTTGATGTACAGGTCGAGGCGAAACCTCAGTCCGAGGAGGATGTCCCTGGCGTGACGGCCGTCGGGAACCCTCGAATCTCCCACGGCGCCCAGCAGGATCGCGTCGAAATCGTCGCGCAGATGGGCGAAGCTGGCGTCGGACAGGGTTTCGCCGGTGGCCAGATAGTGGTCCGCTCCGTGCGGAAACACCTCGGTTCGGATGTCGGCGAGTCCGGCGGAGACGCACGCGTTCATCACGCGTTCGGCCTCACGCACCACCTCGGGGCCAACTCCATCCCCTGGAATCAGGGCAACACGAATCATGGGCGGATCATCTCCGCTCGGTCCTCCGGTTGAGGGATCGGTGGAAAAAAGAGGCCGGCGACCCCGGGGGGCGCCGGCCTCCAGCACTGCAAGACTGCCGGTCGCGCCGGG
>JBDHBK010000453.1:0-2584 GCA_039592635.1 Gemmatimonadota bacterium | reverse complement strand
CGGCCGCACCTGGGCTTCCAGCCCCGGCGGGAGAGCGAGGCGGATACCGGCGCTCACCAATGCCCGCTCGCCGGGAGCGAGAACCGCCGCTTCGCAGGCGATGAGATCGATCCCCGCATCCCCCGGGTGTGCCGGCGCGAAGGCTCCCCGGGCGGCTTCGGGATCCCCGTACGCCGGATGCTCCGGCAGAAGCTCGACCTGAACCGTATATTCCATGGCGGCAGGATAGCTTCCGCGGGCCGATCCCGGAAGCTCGACCCGTCCTGCGAAATGTGACTTTCGCGGGTTCCCGATGTCTACGCGACAGTGAGTCGCGATCCGCATCGGGCGCCCGGCGTCGCGATCAACCACGCGGCGGAATCCACAGAGGGAGGAACCCCACATGAGTTCGTTGTTCAGCATGCTCGCCGATCTGACCAGTCAGGAGAACGCAAGCCTGGCAGAGGCGATCGGTGCGGATCAATCCGCAACCCAGAACGCCACGCGCGCGGCGTTGCCGCTGCTCCTCGGAGCTCTCCAGCGCAACGCCTCCAGTCCCGACGGCGCCGCGGCGCTCCAGGGCGCTCTGGAACGGGACCACGACGGGAGCGTTCTCGACAGCCTGGGCGATCTGATCCGAGATCCTTCCATGACGTCGGGGGCAGGAATCCTCAAGCACGCGTTCGGGGGCAAGCAAAGCGCCGTCGAGCGGGGTGTCGGGCAGTCGAGTGGCCTGAGCCCGGCGCAGGTGAGCCGGCTTCTTACGACCCTCGCTCCGATGGTAATGGGGATGCTCGGCAAGGCTCGCAGAGAGAAGGAGCTGGACGCGGGCGGGCTGGCGGATATGCTGACGGGCGAGCGCCGGGCCGCCGAATCCTCGGCCCCCGATCTGGCGTCGCTGGCCGGCCTCCTGATCGACAGTGACGGAGACGGGCTCGATCTCGGCGACATCTCCAAGATCGGCGGAAGCCTGATCGGGAACCTGTTCAAGAAGAACTGAACGACTCTGCAAGACCAGGGTCGGGACAACGACTATAAGGAGCTGGAACAATGGGAATCTTCGATTTCGTGAAGGAAGCCGGGGCCAAGCTGGGGTTCGGCGGTGGAGACGACACGCGCGACGAGGGCATAGAGAAGCTCGGCCGGGACATGCAGGATGAGGACCCGGTTCTCGCGAACCGAATGCGCGGAAACGCCCTCGCCCGGGCCGTCATGGGTCACGGCTTCGAGGTGGAAGACCTGCGCGTGGACTACGATGAAGGCACCGCGACGGTGTTCGGGAAGGTCACGGATCAGGCCACGCGCGAGCGGGTGATCCTGGCCCTCGGAAACGTGCAGGGCGTTGCCCGAGTGGACGATCGGATCGAGGTGGCGGAGCCGGCGCCGGAGGCCGTACTGTACACCGTTCAGAGCGGCGACTCGCTGTCCAAGATCTCGCTGGCCCACTACGGGGATGCCATGAAGTACACGGTCATCTTCGAGGCGAACCAGCCGATGCTGGAGGACCCTGACCGCATCTATCCGGGACAGGTGCTGAGGATTCCTCCTCTGCAGGCCTGAGTCGGGCACAGCCTGAGGAGAGAAGTATGCGCTGGAAGAAGGGTCGTCGGAGCACCAACGTCGATGACCGTCGCGGCCAACGGGTCGGTCGAGGCGTGAAGATGGGCGGAGGCCTGACGCTGCTGGTGGTCGTGGCCGTGCTCCTGCTCGGGGGCGATCCGACGACCCTTCTCCAGGTAGTAGGGGATTCACCCACCACCCAGACCCGGGCTCCCACCGCGGCAGAGAACGAGATGGCCGATTTCGTTACCGTGGTGCTCGGGTACACCGAGGACACGTGGAGCGAGATCTTCGCTGCCGCGGGTCAGACGTACCAGGAGCCGACGCTGGTCCTGTTCACGGACATGGTACAGTCGGCGTGCGGCACGAACAGCGCGGCCACGGGTCCGTTCTACTGCCCGCCCGACCAGAAGGTGTACGTGGACCTCGGGTTCTTCCGCGAGCTGGAGCGCATCGGTGGCGCCGGTGATTTTGCGCAGGCCTATGTAGTGGGGCACGAGGTCGGTCACCACGTTCAGAACCTCGTGGGCACGTCCAACTCGGTGCGTCAGGCCCAGGCCCGGAGCGGCAGCCAGGCCGAGGCGAACCGCCTGTCGGTCATGATGGAGCTGCAGGCAGACTGCTACGCGGGCGTGTGGGCTCACCACATGAACCGCCGTGGCGGAGGCGCGATCCTCGAATCCGGCGATGTGGAGGAGGGACTGCGCGCGGCCGCGGCGATCGGAGACGATCGTCTGATGCGATCGGCGGGCCGGGCGGCGAATCCGGAGTCGTTTACGCATGGCACGTCCGAGCAGCGGGCCATGTGGCTGCGCCGGGGCCTGCAGACGGGCAGCGTCGAGGATTGCGATACGTTCCAGCAGGGAGCGCCCTGATCCGACATTAGCGCGCCAGCAGGATCTCCGGCCGCCGATCCTATCCTTCCCGCACGACGAGAGCATATGAGTCCCCAGTCAGCGCGCCCCGAGTGGGTAGACGAGGATCCGAAGGGCCACCTGCACGGCTGGAGGGCCAAGGCCCACGAGATCATCTTCGAGGCAGACAC
>JBDHBK010000452.1:0-2588 GCA_039592635.1 Gemmatimonadota bacterium | reverse complement strand
TGGCCCATATTACAGGGTCGGCGCTGGCGGATCCGATCACCCCGATCCTGAGCGGCCGACGGGCCATCGTTTCCTG
This sequence comes from Gemmatimonadota bacterium, assembly GCA_039592635.1. Lineage (GTDB taxonomy): Bacteria > Gemmatimonadota > Gemmatimonadetes > Palauibacterales > Palauibacteraceae > Benthicola. The sequence continues at coordinate 2,512 of JBDHBK010000452.1, read as the reverse complement.
GCCCGCGGAGTGAGACGTCACCTCAAGCTCCTCCGTCATCTCCGATGTGAGCCCAGTGGATAGCGGTCCGCACTGCCCGGCGCCACCCCTCAAGCTCACCCTTCCCCGCCCCCGATCCCAGTGGATCGGGCTGAAATTCGACCTCGGGGCCGCGGGCCGCGAGGAATTCCTCCGGTTCCGCCCATACCCCCGCTTCAAGCCCGGCCAGTCCGGCCGCACCGAGAGCCGTCAGCTCCGTAGCCGCCGGGCGACGAACCGGGACACCGAGGACGTTGGCCTGGAACTGCATCAGCCAGTCGTTGGCTGCTGCCCCGCCATCCGCCCTCAGGGATCTCAATTCGAGATCCCGGTCGGCGGACATCGCCTGGAGCACGTCCAGGGTCGAGAAGGCCATGGCTTCGAGAGCGGCTCGCACCAGGTGCTCCCGCCGCGAGCCTCGGGACAGACCCACGATCGTGCCGCGGGCGTCGGGCTCCCACCAGGGAGTGCCGAGTCCGGTCAGCGCGGGGACGAAGTACACGCCTTCGGACGAATCGACCGAGCACGCCATGCTCTCCGACTCCGCCGCTACCTCCAGGAGTCCCAGTCCGTCGCGGAGCCATTGGATAGCGGCCCCTGCCACCAGCACCGAGCCCTCGTATGCAAAGCCACGCCCGCCCCTCCGGTCGCAAGCGGCGGTCGTGAGCACGCCCGGCACGTCCGGGCCTCGCTCACTCCCGGTCTGAAGAAGTAGAAAGGCTCCGGTTCCGTAGGTGTTCTTTGCATCCCCTCGCTCCCAGCCCCCCTGGCCGAACAGGGCCGCCTGCTGGTCTCCCGCGACCCCCAGGATGGGAACTTCCGCCCCCACGACGTGCGGATCGGTGACGCCGAATTCGCCGGAAGATGCCCGCACCTCGGGCAACATGGCCGCCGGAACGCCGAACAAGTCGCACAGCCACGGATCCCAGTCACCCGAATCGAGTGAATAGAGCATCGTTCGAGACGCGTTGGTGTGGTCCGTGGCGTGGACCCGGCCGCCCGTCAGACGGAAGATCAGCCAGCTGTCGATGGTGCCGAACGCGAGCTCTCCTGCAGTTGCTCGATCTCGCCACCCGGGGTTGGTATTCAGAAGCCACTCGAGTTTCGTGCCGGAAAAGTAGGGGTCCAGCACGAGGCCCGTTCGGGACCGGACTTGCTGCTCGTGCCCCAGGTCGGCCAGCTCGGCGCAACGTCCCGATGTCCGTCGATCCTGCCAGACGATAGCGGGGGCCAGGGCCCGGCCCGTGGTCCGGTCCCACACCACCGTCGTTTCTCTCTGGTTCGTGATCCCGATCGCGGCCAGTCTGCCCGTTGGCACTCCCGCGGCCTCGAGCGCCTCGGCCACCGTGACACGGACGGACGTCCATATTTCCTCCGCGTCGTGCTCGACCTGGCCGGGCGCAGGGAAGTACTGGCGGAATTCCCGGTATGCCGTGGAGAGAATGCGGCCAGCGCGATCGATCACCAGGGCACGGCTGCCCGTGGTTCCCTGGTCGATCGCCAGAACCAGATCGCGAAGCTCGCTCACCCTTCCTCCAGACGTCCGTAGGCGTAGCGCAGGCCGAACCGCGCCAGCAGGGAAAGCAGAAGCTGCACCGGCAGCCCCATCACGTTGAAGTACTCCCCTTCGATCCGCTCGACCAGGACCGCCCCAAGTCCCTGTATCCCATAGGCTCCGGCCTTGTCCAGCGGTTCGGATGTGGCAACGTATTCCTTGCATTCGGCCGCATCAAGCGGCCGGAACCATACCCTGGTGACGGCGACGTCCGACTCGATCCGATCCCCGAATCGGAGAGCGAGCCCCGTGTGGACCTCGTGCTGCCGACCCTGGAGCTTCATCAGCATCGTGAGCGCGTCCGCCTCGTCGGCCGGCTTTGCGAGAATTTCATCACCGAGCACTACGACCGTGTCGGCGGCCAGGATCAGATCGTCTCCCTCGGCCGCGGTATCGGAGACCTTCTCCACGGCAAGTCTGCGAGCTTCCGCTCCGGGCTCCTCTCCCGAACGCAATCGCTCGTCCACGTCCGGGGCGCGGACCTCGTGCTGGAGACCCAGAAGATCCAGGATCTCCCGGCGGCGGGGGGATCCGGACGCCAGTACGAGCCTCACCTTTCGAGTACCAGAGTCACGGGTCCGTCGTTGATCAGCGAGATTTCCATGCGGGCGCCGAACTCGCCGGTCGCCACGGGCACGACTCCTCGGCGACAGACGTCCACAAATGTTCCGTACAGGCGGCGCGCCTCGTCCGCATCCGCGGCGGCCACGAAAGACGGCCGACGGCCACGCGACACGTCTCCGTAGAGGGTAAACTGAGAAACCAGAAGCAACCCCCCCCCACCTGGCCGACATCCAGGTTCATGCGCCCCTCGGAGTCGGAGAAGATCCGCAGACCCTTCAGCTTCGCGGCTATCCACTCCATCTGGTCGAGGCCGTCCCCCTCCGTGAACCCCACCAGCACGAGCAGTCCCCTCTCGATCTGTCCTACCGTATTCCC
>JBDHBK010000451.1:0-2592 GCA_039592635.1 Gemmatimonadota bacterium | reverse complement strand
CTCGTATTCTTCGTAATACTGTGGGTAGGCGTAGTCCTGCCCGTAGGTGGCGAGATAGATCTCGATGATACCCTGGACGTCCTTATCCAGGGCCTCGCGAATGGTGATCATCGGGCACGTCCGGCGAGGGCTCCGTCAGCCATGCGCGGGGACAGCATGCGTCCCGCCAGGCGGGCAGCCTCGGCAAGCCACATCGCGCCGGATGCCAGGACCTCTTCGTCGACCAGAAACTGGCTCGAGTGCGCGGGTCGAGCCGGGGAATCGGGTGCACGGCATCCGAGTCGCACGTAGCAACCGGGGATGTCCTGGAGATACCACGAGAAATCCTCGCCCCCCATGTTCGCGCCGCGCATGGCCTGGCGGACCCGATCGGGACCGACGACGGTCTCGGCGGCGGTCCGCGCCACCCCGACCATCGGCTCTCGATTCACGAGCGGAGGCGTGCCCTCCTCGAGATGGAACTCGACGCGCGCCTCGTGCAATTGGCCCACGGACGCGCACACCCGGTCGAGGGACTGCCGGAGCTGATCCCTCACCTCCGGCTCCTGTGCCCGTATGGTGCCTTCCAGGATCGCCGTGCCGGCGATCACGTTGGAGGCGCTTCCGGCCTCGAATCGACCAATCGAGAGAACCGACGGGTGGGCCGGATCGATTTCCCGCGACACGATGGTCTGGACCGCCATCACGATGAGGCTGCCGACGACGACGGCGTCCACTGTCTCGTGTGGACGCGCAGCGTGGCCCTGCAGACCACGGATCGAAATCCGAAACGCGTCGGAGCAGGCGTTGACCGTGCCTTCCGCCACCGCGATCACGCCCGTCGGGAAGTGTCCATCCACGTGTCCACCGAAGATGCAGCTCACGTCCCGGAGCGCTCCGGCCTCGATCATGGCCCGGGCTCCGGTGCCCGCTTCTTCGGAAGGTTGAAAGATCAGTCGGACAGGGGCTGGCAGCGGCTCGGGACCGGCAACGAGCAACTCTGCGGCCCCGACCAGCATCGCGGCGTGTGCGTCGTGGCCGCACGCATGCATGACCCCATCAACGGTCGAGGCGAATTCGAGGCCCGTGTCTTCGTGAATGGGCAGCGCATCGATGTCGGCGCGCAGCGCGACCGCTGGTACGTCCCGGGGGCCCTGGATCTCGGCCACCAGGCCGGTCTCGAGAGGGCGATGGTGCTCAATGCCGAGCCGATCCAACTCCTTCGAGAGTCGATCGGTAGTCTGTCGCTCCTGCCCACTGAGCTCAGGGTGGCGGTGAAGATCGCGCCGCAGGTTCACCATGCGGTCGAACAGAGCAGGTTGGATCGAGGCAGCCATGCGAGAACCTCCCGGCGACGCGAAACCCGCTACGAGACGCGGTCTCTGACGCTCGCCTACCCCATAAAACTAGCACAAAAAGGTGTGATTCGCTTCTTTCCGCGACCGGAGCCGCAGAGCATCGCCGTCGGGAGGACGTCAGCTCTGGCTGAACCGATCGAGGAATGCGCGCTCGCGTGGGGTGAGGCTCGGGAGTCCCTGGGTACGCAGCTTGTCCATGATCTCGTCGTACGCTTCGCGGTTGACCGGGTGCAGGGCCTCCCGGTCTATCGCGGCCCAGCGCTGGGCCGCGTCGCGATCCTGCAGCCAGCCACGCTTGGCCCCGCCATCGGCCTCTTTCTTGAACCGCGCGGCCGGCGAGTTCTTCTCCCGCCACTTCAGGAACAGCCAGGCACCGAGGAAGCCGCCGAGGTGCGCGTGGTGGGCGATGCGCTGCGCGGAGCCCGCGATTTCCATGGCGATTCCCCCCACGGCGATCAGCGTCGCCAGGAGCACCATCGTCCGGATCTTGATCGGAACCGGGATCGGGATGATCAGGATCCGTTCGTCGGGCCAGTACTGCGCGAAAGCGAACAGAACGCCGTACAGCGCGCCGGAGGCTCCCACGACGGCGGTCATCGTGGAAAACGACGGGATCACGAACGGAACGATCACCGACACCAGTCCGGCGACCAGTCCGCTGAAGAAGTACAGTTGCAGGAATGCTCTGCTGCCGAGCCTGCTTTCCAGGCGAGGTCCGAAGAAGTAGAGCACCAGCATGTTGAACGCGAGGTGCCAGAAACCCCCGTGCAGGAACATGTAGGTGAAAAGGGTCCACGGCCGGCTGACGACCCACGCCGGTACCAGCGCGAACAGGGAGAATAACGAGGGCAGTGCCCCCGACAGGAAGAACAGCGCCACGTTGGCGAACAGGAGCCGAGTTACCCGGGGTGTCATGGACGCAACGGTAGGGGGCGGTCGGGCAAGGCGCCAGTACGGAGAGCCGCGCGGCAAGCGGCTCGGTCTAGATCGGAAGCCAGTAGGCCGCCTTGATCGCGAAGAAGCTCTGGCCGGGCTGGCCCAGGCTGTTCCAGGCGTCGCCCGGATGCACCGGGTCGGGTCGCGTGAAAGCCTCGTCGTCGCCGCGGTCCATCTGCCACACCAGGTACAGGGTCGAATTGGGCCGCCACTCCCAGCGGAATACCACGTTGCTGCGGAACGACAGCGCCTTGAAGTCCTCGCGATCGAAGCTGAACGTATCGTCTCCGTCGGTCACCGTGATCTCACGAGGAGCCGG
>JBDHBK010000450.1:0-2597 GCA_039592635.1 Gemmatimonadota bacterium | reverse complement strand
GGCGGTGGTTCTGACAGGGCGTCCACCAGGAATTCACGCGTCTTGAGCGCATCCGACGCCCGTCGCCGCAGAATCGCGGTCAAGTCCGCTATGTGGGTCGCCTGCCTCGCCCCGGCTCTGTCGCTCGGGGTCGCGGCGCTCACGGGCGGTCTGGGAGCGAACCCGATCGAGGAAGTCACCCACCGGACGGGCTGGTGGGCTCTCCTGCTCCTGACGGTAACCCTGGCGATCACACCCCTGCGTCGACTGGCGGGCAAGCCGGGTTGGGTACGCTATCGCCGTCTCCTGGGCCTGTTCGCCTTCTTCTATGCCACGCTGCACTTCCTGACGTATCTCGTCCTGGACCAGTTCTTCGGCTGGTCGTACATCGTGGAGGACATTGCCAAGAGGCCCTTCATTACCGTCGGCTTCGCGGCCTGGTTGATCCTTCTTTTTCTGGCAGTGACCTCCACCACGGGATGGATCCGCCGCCTGCGGAAGAACTGGCAGCGCCTGCACCGGTTGGTTTACGTGGCGGGGCTCGCAGCCGGGGTGCACTTCCTGTGGAAGGTGAAGGCCGATACTCGGGAGCCGGTCGTATTCCTGGTCCTGATCGCAGCGCTTCTTCTCTTGCGCTTGTGGGCGCCGTGGAAGAGGGGTGAAGGGCAGGCGGCCTGACTGCAGGGAAAGAAGCAGGCGCCCGGTTGCAGGGCGCCTTAGAAGATCCGACTTCACTGGGGCGGCGGGTCAGGTAGCGTAGGCTCTACGCCCCGCCGCCCGTCGCATTTTTCGGTGCTCGACCCGCTGCAGGAGGGCTGTCGACCGTGCGCCTTCGTACTGGAGTACTCCCTTGATCAACGATCCGTCCTCGCTGAGCTCTCCCTTGAAGGAGGCTCCGTGCTCCGTAACTACGCACAGGTGCCCGGCATCGTAGGAGACATCGGCTTCACGCACGCGGTCGCCGGATCGAACCACGATAATCGCTTCGAGGTCGCCGTTGGCCGAACGTCGGATCTCGAACAGGGGAGTGCTTGCCTGGCCGGTCTCGCCTGGCGCCACCCACTGCCACAACCCGACGACGTCCCCGGACTCCGCTTCCAGATAGAGGGTCGAGGAGGTCGCGATGTTGGAAAGCATGAGTCCCGCAGCGATCGCCGCCACGGACAATAGAGCCCTCAGCCCCTCCCGTCTCCTCGTCGCACCGTAGTACATGGCTCTCCTCACCGTCTTCCCGTTCCTCGCAGTTTCGTGCTCCCCTGTCGGGCCGCCGTTCCTGCCCTGTTATGAGCAACGGTCGTGCCACGCGTGTTATGTCTCTGTAAAATATTGTTAAAACGGAAGTAAGGGTATGTGGCTGAAGTGAAATATTAGACATGGATCGTCCGGCTGTGGAAGACGGTGTACCGGAACCGGACACTTCGCCGGTGTTGCCGGTCTTCTTGCCCCGGTCCTTGGCTTCCGGGTAGAATGCCGCGTAGCACCCGGTGTCCTTGCGTCGAGCGTTCGGATTCCGGGCCTGTCGAATCTTCGAACGCCGGAGCCATGAAGTGATACCGGATAGCTTCGTTCTGATTACCATCGTGCTCGCCATCCCCGTGATCGGGATCATCGCGGCCCTCGTGGCCTCGCGGATCCCGTGTCGACGTTCGGACTCCTGAGCCGTTCACTGGGAACCACGTACTGCTGCGGGTCGAGTCCATGACAGAGGACCTTCCCGGCGCTCTGGCTCCCGGCCCTCTCCCGGCCGCCGGTGACGTGATGCTCCGACTGACCGGGGAGATCACCACCAAGGGAAGGCGCACGCGCTCGCGCTTCCAGAAGAAGCTCGTCGAGAACCTCCGTGATGGAGTGGAGAGTTCAGGCGCCGCGTGTCGGATCCGCTCGGAGTGGAGTCGGTTGTACCTCCGCTCCGACCAGGAGGTCACCGGGCCGCTGGCCAGGGTGTACGGGATCAGCACGTTCTCGGCGCTGGAGGCCCAGTGCGCGGCTGACCTTTCCCAGATCGTCGACGTGGGCCTTCGGACCTTCGGAGAGCGCGTGAAGGGGAGGTCCTTCGCCGTTAGAGCGCGTCGCTCCGGCACTCACCCGTTCAGTTCGCAGGACGTGATGCAACAGCTGGGGGCGGCGCTCGGCGAGGAAGCGCGCGTCGATTTGAGTCGCCCCGACCTCGAGGTCTTCGTGGAGGTGAGGGACGAGAACGCAGTTCTCTACGCCTCCAAGGATTCAGGAGCGGGTGGTCTGCCACTCGGAGTCGAGGGCAGGGCGGTCTGCCTGCTCTCAGGTGGGTTCGACTCGGCGGTCGCAGCCTGGATGATGCTGCGCCGGGGCGTGGCCCTGGACTACGTGTTCTGCAATCTCGGTGGTGACGCCTACCAGCGGATGGTTCTCGAGGTGGCAGCGGTCCTCTCGGATCAATGGAGTTACGGCACCCGGCCTACGCTGCTCTCGCTGGACTTCGACCCCGTGGTGACCGAACTGCGCAGGGCTTTCCGGCCCGCTTTTCAGCAGATCGCCCTGAAGCGCGAGATGTATCGGGCGGCCGAGCACGTGGCGTTCCGACTCGGAGCCGACGCGATCGTGACGGGAGAGGCCGTGGGCCAGGTCTCGTCACAGACACT
>JBDHBK010000449.1:0-2599 GCA_039592635.1 Gemmatimonadota bacterium | reverse complement strand
ACCCACGATCAGAAACAGCTCCTCGGGATTCAGCTCCTGGCGCGCCCACTCCAGGGTGTCCACGGTCCACGAGGGACCTTCCCGCCGCAGCACGATGTCGCTCACCTGGATTCGGTCATCGCCCTCGAACGCCCGACACGCCAGCTCCCACCGTGTGTCCGGGTCCAGCACCGCCTCCCGATGTGGCGGACGACCCGCTGGTATCACGACCAGGCAATCGAGCTCGAGACGCTCGAGTGCGTCCTGCGTCACCACGAGGTGCCCTATGTGAGGCGGATCGAACGTGCCACCGAAGATCCCGACCCGTCCCGCCACCTCAGCCCTCGTCCCCGGCTGCCTCCGTGAGCTCCTGCGCCTGCTCCGAATCGGGATACAGCTCCAGGAGCCGCTGCTGCACGAGGTCGGCTTCCATCTGGAAGCCTACCTTAGTGTAGCTGTAGTGCAGCACGAGCAGCGTCTCGGGAATGACATCGGCCTCCGGATACGTCTGCAGGATGTTCTCGAAATAGATGATGGCCGACTCGTAGAACGTCCTGTCATAGTAGTACCTCCCGACCCTGAGCTCCTTGGCCGCCATCTTCTGCCTGGCCTGAGCCACGAGTTCACGCGCGTCACCCACCAGCGGGCTGCGCGGGAAGAACTCCAGGAGGCGCGTGCACTCCTCGATCGTCTTCTCCGTAAATTCCTGGTCGCGCGGCAGATCAGGGGACACGGCCCAGAATGAGCGGCACACGCCGAATTGCGCGTCGTCGGCCAAGGGACTGTTCGGACGGGACGTGGCCAGCTGCCGGAACTCGTTCGCCGCCAGGAGCTCCTGGTCCGTGTTCAGGTACGACTCGGCCAGGAGGAGGCGGCTGCTGTCCGCGGTGGGATGCAGCGGCTCGCGGAGCAGGTGATCCCTGAATCCGCGAATCGCGTCATGGTACTTCTCCCTCTCGAAACGATCCACCGACCAGTCGAATCGAGCCCGCGGCGTGGCGCCCTCCGGCGGCATGGCCGGCTTGCAGGCCGTCACCATGCCGACGGCCAGCCACGCGCTCCAGGCGAAAAGCCTGCCCCAGGTGATCTTCACTCCCCCGCGTCCCCCAGATCGTCCCATTATCTCAGGTATCCGTAACGAATCTCGCGTATTCGCTCTTCGGCCATGGCCACCAGCGGACCGCTGCGCGCCGGATTCAGCTCGAGCACGGCCAGGAAGTCCGACTCCGCTTCCTCGTAGGCTCCCCGCCCCAGGAGGATCTCGCCACGGTCAAAGTGCGCCCGGTCCAGGAGCGTACGCGGCACGCCCTGCTCGATCAGAGCGTCCAGGTGCGCCTCCGCGGACCGGCTGCGCCCCTGCTGCTGCTCCTCCTCCGCCACCACGAACAGGCAGTTTCCATACTGCCATCGAACGCCGGACCGATCCGTGCCGGCCGATCGGCCACGCGCGAGATAGCTCTCGAAGTAGCCCAGGGCCTCCCGGCAGCCGCCCAGCTCCTGGAACGTCCGCGCTGTCTCGAGCTCTACCTCCGCCGACGTGACCTCGCCCTCGGCCGCGCCCAGATAGAGCGGCAGCGCTCGGCCGTGGTCCGACAGCCCCGAGTAGTGCCGGGCAAGCGAAAGCCTCAGGTCCGGCGGAATCAGCCCGGCCCCCATTCGCTCCACGGGTCCCAGGGCCCGTGCCATGTTGTCCGGCGCGCCGCGCTCCAGGGCCACTCGCGCCGCCTCCGACAGCACGGCCGCAGCCTGGAAGCGATAGGTGGAGTCCTGCGCCAGCAACCGCCGGATGTACCGCAGGGATGCCTCGACCTCGCCTTTCTCGCCGTACGCATCACCGAGCCGAAGCAACACCTCGGGCTCGTCACCGCGCTGTCTCAGTGCCAGTCGGTACTCGGCGATCGCCGCATCGATCTGGCCTTCGCCGTACAGGCGATCCCCGCGCTCGACCGCGTCGTCCGGGGACCCGCCGCATGCCGCCGGAAGCAGGACCAGCGCGACCACTGCGACTGCACGGCGCACACGTCTTCGTCCAGACCCGGGATATGGCACCACCGTTCCTCAGGCCTCCGCGGATGGCGCCGGAATCCGCCGGGGAGCCGTCGCCCGCCGGATGACTCCGTATTTCGCGATGCAGTGCAGCGCCCGGAACCCATCCTTCCAGTTGATCTTCTTCCCCTCCGCGTAGGTCCGTCCGCTGTAGGACACGCCCACCTCATATACGCGCCAGCCGCCACGCGCGATCTTCGCCGTGATCTCCGGCTCTACCCCGAACCCCCGTTCTTCGATCTCCAGGCCTTCGAGCACTTCCCTCCGGAAACACTTATAGCACGTCTCCATGTCCGTCAGGTTCAGGTTCGTCACCATGTTGGACATCAGAGTGAGGAAACGGTTCCCCACGTAGTGCCAGAAGTAGAGCACCCGGTGGGGCTCTCCGCCGAAGAAACGGGACGCGTACACCACGTCGGCCCGATCGTCGAGGATCGGCTCCAGAAGCTTTCGGTACTCGTCAGGATCGTATTCGAGATCGGCGTCCTGGATGATCACCACACTGCCGCTCGCGGCGGCGAAGCCCGTGGCCAGCGCCCTGCCTTTTCCCTGGTTCTTCTCGTGCAGAATGACC
>JBDHBK010000448.1:0-3380 GCA_039592635.1 Gemmatimonadota bacterium | reverse complement strand
TCGGGCCAAGCTCAACGTCAACGGGCGGTTGGGCACCGGCACATCGGCGCTTCTGTCATCGGGAGTCTCGGCCGCCACGGGATTCGAGCTCGGGTGGCTGATGCGGTTGCTGGAGACCGACAGGGGGTACATGTCCCTCAGCTTCGACGTGAGCAACAGCAGCTTTACGACGATCAACATTGCGGACTTCGTCGATGACGTCATCAACGGAGACAACGCCGAACTGGTCAAGAAGACGCCGTCCGTGCGCGCAGGCGCGGGTCTTCGCTACACACACGCCTTCAGCCCCCTGGTGGGCCTCATCAGCTACTTCGAGACCGGGTATGGAGAGTCGGTGGACCGTGTGTCCGACGACGAGTGGTTCACCGAATTCGGCGCGTCGGTGGACTTCGACCTGGCAGGAGTCGGCTGGGTGCCGATCGGCCTCGCGCTTGGCTACCAGCAGGACTCGTTTCCGGAGGGCGGAGCCGACATCACAGACGTGGTCCGGGGTATCGTGTTCCGTATAGGGTACACGGGACGAAAGGACCTGGCTCTCGGGCTCAACATACTGTACTCGACCTTCCCGTCGAACCAGCTTGACGAGAGGATCAAGACGACAGGGATGAACCTCGACTTGAGGTACTACTTCTGATACCGCCCCTGGCGGAGCAGCGGGCGTGCCTGGCGTGAGCACCAAGCCCGGGAGGTCGAGGATCCGGACGGTCATGAGCGGTCGGCTGTCCGTTCTGTTCTGGTTCCTGGTGGCGAGCATCGCCCTTCCGGTCGTCGTGCCGGACGTCGGCGGGTCCTCCACGTGGGCATTGCCCTGGCCGTTCCTGCCGTGGCCGTCAACCTGCTCGGCCTCGCGACCAGCGATCTGATTCTCTATACCGTGTCTCAGTTCCTGTACCTGGCGTTCTTCGTCTACCTGGCGTTCCAGATTCTCAGGTGGACGCTGAGCCAGGAGGACGTCGACAAAGAGACGATCTACGGCGCCGTGAGCGTATACCTGCTGATGGCGCTCATCTGGGGGATCGCCTACTACTCGATCGCCCTCATGCATCCCGGCTCATTCCATTTCCCCGACGAAGACGAGCTGGCGGGCGTCCAGGCCCAGCGGGCCGCCGCGCTGGAAGTGGAAGGGGAGCTTCCAATGACGGCGGACTGGACGGAGCGGGCGAACAGCGCCTCGGGCACGATGATGTACTACAGCTTCGTCACCCTGACGACGCTCGGGTACGGGGACATGTACCCGGTGCGGGACGGGTCCCGCATCCTGGCCATGCTGGAAGCGACGCTGGGGCAGCTGTACCTCGTGATCCTCGTGGCGCGGCTGGTCGGTCTCTATACGGCGCAGCAGATGGAGGAACGAAAGAAGGCGCCGCCCACGTAGGTGGGCACGTTGCGGCCTAAGCCCCCAGGCGCTGCACCGCTGGATACACGTCAAATCCGCCGTCGAAGCTCATGACGACTCCGACGCCGTATCGCTCCATGGTCGCGAGATGGACCGAGTCTCGAGCCGACAGTCCCTTCACGCCCAGCAGGATTTCCTTGGCACGCTGCACGTCTGCCAGGTCGACGGGGAACACTTCATCCACCACTCCGAGCAGGACCTCGAACGCAGGCTGGATCGCCGACGGCTTCTCGATCGCCGAGTAACGGTGCAGAATCTCCTGCAGTACCTCGGCGTCGGTGACCAGGCGGTGGCCCTGGGAGATGGCGCCCTCCAGCAGACGGAGGGCGTCCAGCTTCTTCGGGTGTGAGGCCCCGATGACGTACATGGGGATGTTGGAGTCGATGAAGATCACGAAGGGCCGCCCAGGTAGCCACGCTCGATCTCATCGAGCATCGTCTCGACGCTGGCTGCCGGGAAGCCGTGCTCGCTTCCGGCCCTGAGCGCGGCGAGCTTCTGCTGCCGGGTCCGGGAGGGCGCCGAGCTTCGCGCCACGCGCAATGCACGCCTCACCCACCCGGCCACCGTCGTCTTCTGAGATCGAGCGATTTCCTTGATCTCCGCCATTTCCTCGTCATCCAGGATGACCTGCAGTCGCTTACTCATATGATGAGTATGTTTGTCTCTCAACCATGAGTCAACAGGCGACTGGCAACCGGACTCGCTAGCGACGCGCTCGGCCGCCCGGTAGTGTGGGTATCAAGAATACTGTCCTGATCGGGAGGTTCCCTGGAGCAGGAAACGAAGGCGCTGAAGCTGTCCGCCTGGATGGCCCTGTTCATGGCCGCCCTGGGCATCGTATTCGGCATCCTCACGCAGTCCGATGCGATCATGCTGGACGGCTTCTTCTCGCTCGTTGGCTTCGCCATGGCGATAGTTACGATCCGAGTGTCTCGGCTCGTTCAGCAACCGCCGGATGAGCACTTCCACTTCGGGTACGCCCAGTTCGAGCCGTTTCTCAACACGGTGAAAGGTCTCCTGATGCTGGGGGTCTCAGGCTTCGCGATCGCGGCCGCCGTGAACGCCCTTCTGCATGGGGGTCGGGACCTGAACGCGGGGCTCGCAGTGGTCTATGCGGTGATTGCCCTCGCTGGCTGCCTCGCGGTGGGGGGCGTGCAGCGGCGGGCCGCCCGGCGCACCGGCTCACCGCTCGTGGAAGTGGACGCGAAGAACTGGCTGGTGGACGGCGTTCTGAGCGGAGTGGTGGCCGCCGTGTTCGTGGCCGCTCTCCTGCTCGAGCGATCAGCCTATGCGCACTGGGTTCCGTACATCGATCCCGTACTCGTGATCGTCGTTGTCCTCGCGATCGTCGTTGTGCCGCTCCGCATCGTGCGGGACGGCCTGCGTGAGATCCTGGGTTTCGCGCCGGCTCCTGATGTGCAGGCGGAGGTGCGCGGTCGCATGGAGGGCTCGATCGAGGGTATTCCGGTCGAGAGTCTGCACGTCAACATGATGAAGATCGGCCGCTTCTTCTACGTCCTGAACCAGGTCGTGGTGAGCCCCGAGTTCCGGCCTGGCCGGGTGGCCGAGCTGGATGAAGTGCGGGCGCGGATCGCGAAGGCGATGGAGGGCTTCGAGCCGACGCCGATCGTGGACACCGTATTCACGGAAGACGAGAAATGGACGGAGTGAGAGAAGGAACTCTACGATTGATTCCGGGGCAGATAGGGAGCGGAGATCAACGATGGTGAGTACACGTGGGTGGAGCCGTGTGCTGGCGGCTGGACTTCTCGTTTGGATGGGGCTGCCGGCAAGCGCCGGCGCCCAGGAGCAGAGCCGCGAATCCGCTGCACTCGACAATACAGCGGCCGCGTGGTCTTTCCAGCTCGCCGGCCAGGCGATGCCGGACTACCGGCAGGACACGCTGGCCTCGGGCGAGGTCCGCCCGGAGGGGAACAAGGGCTACGCCCAGTTCCGCATGGTGGCCCCCGTCAAGGTCGCCGGC
>JBDHBK010000447.1:0-2602 GCA_039592635.1 Gemmatimonadota bacterium | reverse complement strand
TCAAGCGGGTGCAGGGCATCCTCAACGGAACCTGCAACTACATCCTGACCCGGATGGAAGAAGGATCGACGTACGAGGATGCTCTCCAGGAAGCCCAGGACAACGGTTACGCTGGAGCGGATCCGACGGGCGACGTCGAGGGATTCGACGCGGCCGGTAGGGTCGTGATCCTGGCCAATCTCCTGCTGGGCGTGCCGATCGGGATGGATGACGTGGATCGGACGGGAATCTCCGGTCTCACGCCGGCTGACATCTCCGCGGCGCAGGAGGCGGGAGAGCGCTGGAAACTCATCGGCACGCTGGAGCCGACCGACTCCGGGGTCAGCGCATCGGTGCTGCCCGAGCGCGTGCCCCTCGCTCATCCCCTGGCGTCGGTAGGCGGCGCGACCAACGCTGTCACATATTCCACCGAGTTGCTCGGAGACGTGACTCTGGTCGGCCCGGGTGCCGGCCGCCTCGAAACCGGCTACTCGGTACTGGTGGACCTGCTCGAGATCCACAGGACGAGCGTCTGAAATAGGGAGGACCCATGACGGTCATGACCGCGAGCGGCGTACAGGCGTACGTCGAGAAGGCGCAGAAGTACATGTCTGAACGGCAGGCGCACCGCGACAGGGTGCGCAACCTGCGGTTCGACACCATCGCCGTGCACGGCATGTACAGCGCGCAGGAGGCTTTCTCCGGAGGCCAGGGCGGCATCATCGAACCGATCTTCCCCTCCACGTCGCAGGCCTACCGGGACAGTGACGAGATGGAGGCGGCCCTCTCCTACTAGATTCCGACCTGGTGCTATTCCCGGATTCACAATCCCACGGTCTTCTATCTCGAGGAGACCCTGGCGTTGCTGGAGTCGTACGGTTGCGAATGCGACGCGACGGGGCTGTGCACGTCGTCCGGGATGGCGGCCATCAAGCAGGCCGTCGAGCCTCTCCTCGCCAAGCAGAGATCCGGAACTGAGAACATCAACTTCGTGTCCGCCGCGCAGACGTACGGCGGGACTTTTCAGCTGTTCAACGTGCGGATGGCGGAACGCGGGGCACAGGTCCGGTGGGTCCGCGAGCCGTGGAAAGTGGAGGAGTGGGAGCAGCAGATCGACGAGGGAACCCGCTTCCTGTACGCCGAGATGCCATCGAACCCGCAACAGGCGTTTGCCGACATCCAGGCGGTGGCGGACCTGGCGCACAGTCATGGAATCCCGTTCGTCGTGGACGCCACGATCGCCACGCCGGCCCTCATGCGGCCGCTGGCCCACGGGGCGGACATCGTCGTCCACTCGCTTTCGAAGACGGCGGGTGCCGGCGGCTGCACCATTTCGGGCGCCATCATCGCGCGCCACGACATGGTCTCCCGCCACCTGGATGACGAGGTGAAGGCGGACTACGGCTTGTGGATGAAATTGTGGCCGTTCCGTGACTCGGGGCCGGCGATGTCGCCGACGACCGCGCATATCATCCTGGGCGAAGTGCGAACGCTGCGCCTGAAGATGGAGCAGATGTCGCGGAACACGCTCACGGTGGCGCACTTCCTGACCGATCACCCCAAGGTGGAGAGGGTGGACTACCTCGGACTCGACGACCATCCCCTGCACGCCCTGGCGAGCCGCTACATGAAGGTGGTGGACGAAGGCTCGCCGTCGTTCGGACACCTGATGTCGTTCAACGTTGCCGGTGGGGCAGCGGAAACGCGCGTGTTCTTTGACGGGCTGAAGCGGACGTGGCGAGCCACCGACCTGGGGAGGATCAAGACGGTGGCCACCATCCCGGCCATTTCGACCCACCAGCAGCAGGGTGAGGAGGGCCGCGAACTGGCCGGGATTCCGGCCAACATGGTGCGCCTGTGCGTGGGTGCCGAGCACGCGGACGATACGATCGCCGATCTCGACCAGGCCCTGGCCCTGGTATAACCGACTACCCGTGCGGAGGATGACATGAAGATGCTCCTCGGTCACGAATGGGTGGATCGCGACGACACCATCGACGTCCGCGACCCGTTCGATGACTCGATCATAGATACCGTGCCGGCCGCGGATCACGATGACGTGGAGACGGCCCTGGCGACGGCAGCCGCTGCGACCAGGACCGCCCGTGACATGACGACGTACGAGCGGTCACAGGTGCTGTACAGGACGGCTCAGATCATCCCCGGGCGGATCGACGAGTTCGCGGAGATCATCGCGCGGGAGGGCTCCAAGACGATCAACGAAGCTCGCGGCGAAGCCCGTCGCTGTGTCAACACGCTGACCATCTCGGCCGAGGAAGCCAAGCGCTGCCAGGGCGAGACGATCCCCTTCGACTCGTTTCCGGGCGGGGAGGTCCGCCGCGGCCACTACGAGCGCGTGCCCATAGGCGTCGTGCTGGCCATCACACCGTTCAACGACCCGCTGAACCTGGTGGCGCACAAGCTCGGCCCGGCGATCGCCGGTGGGAACTCGGTCATTCTGAAGCCGGCCACCGTGACGCCGCTGTCAGGCCTCAAGCTCACCGAGGCCTTCATGGAGGCGGGGCTCCCGAGTGGCGTCCTCCAGTGCATCACCGGTTACGGAGCGGTGCTCGGCGACGCGCTCGTGGAGGATTCGCGTGTACGCATGGTGTCGTTCACGGGC
>JBDHBK010000446.1:0-2604 GCA_039592635.1 Gemmatimonadota bacterium | reverse complement strand
GGCTGGCGCATGGTCGCTTCGATCGATCCTTCCCTGTTCGACCGCATGGTGGCGCTTCGGCGCGACCTTCACCGCCATCCGGAGCTCGGCTGGGAGGAGCACCGGACGACCGACTGCTTGATCTCCGCGCTCGAAGACCTCGGTCTCTCCTGCCGGCGACCGCTGGAAACGGGCGTCGTGGTAGACATCGATGGGCCGGCCGATGTCCCCGCCGTCGCGATCCGGGCCGACATCGACGCCCTGCCGATTCAGGAGGAGACGGGCCTTCCGTACGCATCCGATGTGCCCGGCGTCATGCATGCCTGCGGGCACGACGCTCACGCGGCCATGCTCGTCGGCGGCGCCGAGATTCTGCTCTCACGATCGGAACCCCTTCCTGCGCCCGTCCGGCTGATCTTTCAGCCGGCCGAAGAGCTCGGCTCCGGCGCCAGGTCAATGATCGAAGCAGGCGTACTGCGGGGTGTCGGGGCGATCTTCGGAGGTCACGTCGACCGGCACTACCCGACCGGGACGGTGGTTGCCGTGAACGGCACGGTGAACGCCTCGACCGACGGTTTCCGCATCTCGATCCGTGGGCAGCAGGGTCACGCGGCGAGGCCGCACGAGACGGTGGACGCCGTGGTTGTCGGAAGCCTGATCGTGATGGCGGTTCAGACCATCGTGTCCCGCGAGATCGATCCCACCTACCCATCCGTCCTGTCGATCGGCAGCTTCGAAGCGGGCAGCGCTTCGAACGTGATCGCCGGGACGGCGGTGCTGGCCGGGACGATCCGGGCCCAGGAACCGGAGGTGCGCGATCACCTGCGCCGCTCGATCGCCCGCATCTGTGAGTCCGTGGGACAGCTTCACCAGGCCGAGATCCAGCTCGAGATCGAGGAGGGAACGCCGCCGCTGGTCAATCGCGGACCCATGGTCGACGTGGCGCGGAGCGCCGCCGAAGCCGCGCTCGGGGCGGAGCAGGTCCGCTCCATGGTTCGGGGCGCGAACATGGGCGGAGAGGACTTCTCGTGGTATCTCCAGGAAGTCCCGGGCTGCTACGTCCGGTTGGGGGCCCGTTTTCCGGACTCCGCTGGCTACCCTGCCCACTCGAGCCGATTCCAGATCGATGAGAAGGTGCTTGCCTCAGGTGCGGCGTGGCTGGCCGAGGTGGCGGTCCGCGGCGGCCTGGCACTCGCCGGGGATGGGTCGGGCTCGGCGACGGCCGGAGGCGCCCGGAGAGGTCTCCGATGATCACGATTCGCGAAGCCCGGGACACCGATGTCCAGGGGATCATCGAGATTTACCTGGCCACCTACGGGCAGGACTATGCCTACCCGAAGTACTACGAAGAATTCGAGATCAAGAAGTTGATCTTCTCCGACGAGACCCTGATGCTCGTCGCTGAGGACAGTGAGGACGACCGGATCGTGGGCACGGCGTCGGTCATCCTCGAGGTCGGTGCCTACACGGACATGGTGGGCGAGTTCGGGCGCCTGGCCGTTCACCCGGACTACCGGCGGCGCGGCATCGGCACTCAGCTTCTCGAGCACCGCCTGGCATCGGTCAAGGACCGACTCCACGTCGGCGTGATCGAGGCCCGGGTAACGCATCCGTTCACCCAGGCCATCGCTCTCAAGCAGGGCTTCGCTCCGGTCGGTTTCCTGCCGCTCAAGTACATGTTCGGATCGCACCGGGAGAACATGGGCTTCCTCGTACAGCTGTTCGGAAGGGGGCGAGAGCTGCGTCGCAACAATCCCCGGGTCGTGCCCGAGATCTACCAGCTGGCAGCCACCGCGCTCGAGGCATGCAGGGTGCCGGTGGACGTGATCGTGGACGAGGAATCAGTGCCATATCCGTTCGGCCACGGATTCACGGTCAGCGAGCTCACGACCGAGGGGTATTCTCGCCTGCTCAGAATCGAGCGTGGCAGGATTCGGAACCGAGAGATTTTCGGACCGATGCGCTTGCAGTATGGGTATTTCAAGCTCATCTCCCACCACTCCAAGTACCTCGTCGCTCGCGAAGGCGGTCACATCGTTGGGGCAGTCGGATTCACGCTCGAGCGCCTGGACCGGGTCGTCCGCGTCTTCGAGCTCATCTCGCTTCGGGATGAGGTGATCCGTTTCCTCCTGGGCGAGTTGGAGCAGCGCTGTCAGGACGAGTGGGAAATCTCGTACATAGAGCTGGACGTCAGCGCTCATGCTCCACGGATGCAGAGAACAGCGCTTCAGCTCGGCTTCGTGCCCGTAGCCTACGCCCCGGCTCTCGCCTTCATGGACGTGGAACGGCTGGATCTGGTCAAGTTCGCTAAGCTTCTCATTCCGCTCGACCTCGGACCGATGATGCTCATCCCGCCGGTGAGCGACCTCGCCGAGACTGTCCTCGAAGCGTTCCGGCGCCGCGAAGTCCTGCCGCGACTCGGTGAAGTGGTGGACCGGGTCGGGTTGTTTGCCGGGCTCGAGGAGGAGCAGCTCACTCGCCTGGCAGCGGCCTGTCAGCACACGATGTTCCCGGAGGGGACCGAGGTGTTCCGGCAGGGCGATCCGTGCGACGAAATGTACCTCCTGCTGGAAGGCGAGGTAGCCATCTACATCGAGGGTCGGAAGCAGCCGATCGGCACCGTCC
>JBDHBK010000445.1:0-2606 GCA_039592635.1 Gemmatimonadota bacterium | reverse complement strand
CCTGCGCGCGCCAGATACGTGGCGAAACGGTCGTGCGCCTTGACCGCGAAGAATTCGATCCAACGATCGACGGCCTCGTTGGTTTCGAGGGGAATCTCGTAGCGGGCGGCATTCGCCGGCTTGGTGGTGAGCCCCAGGGGATCGGCGCCGAACAGCAGGTAGAACTCCTCGCGATTCACTTCGTCGAGGCTGTCTACGCCTTCCTCGGCCTCACGCTGCGCATCGGCCAGGCGCTCGGCGTCCACTCCCTCAGCGGCCGCTTCGGCCAGGGCTGCCTCATCGGCTTGCGAAGCCGGTTCGACTGCCTCCATCGCAGCGACCACCGGGTCCATGGATACGGGTTCCGGGTTGGAGCCGCACGCGGCCAGCACCCCAAGCGGGATGATCAGACATGCCGGCTTCATGGTCGTCCCCCAACCTCTCATCTTCCCCACCATGGAACTTCCTCCTGTCTACAGCCTGTAGTTTGGCGCCTCACGCGTGATCACCACATCGTGGGGGTGCGACTCCCTCAAACCCCCGGCCGTGATCCTCACGAGATCCGCATCTTCCTGCAGTTCCTCCACCGTCGAAACGCCGCAATATCCCATACCACTTCGCAGACCACCAAGAAGCTGATACAGGGTATCGGCCACGGGGCCCTTGTAGGGTACTCTGCCCTCGATACCCTCGGGAACCAGCTTGCGACTCTCGGTTGACTCCTGAAAATAGCGGTCCGCCGAGCCTTCCTCCATCGCCGACAGGGATCCCATACCCCGAATCAGCTTGAATCTCCTGCCTTCCAGGAGAAAAGCCTCGCCTGGACTCTCTTCGGTACCTGCAAGCATCGAGCCGAGCATGACCGTCGACGCCCCGGCGGCCAGAGCCTTGACGATGTCGCCGGACTGCTTGATTCCCCCGTCTGCGATCACCGGGACTTCGCCCGCGCCCCGGACCGCATCGATGATGGCGGTGATCTGAGGCACTCCCACGCCGGTGACGACCCGCGTCGTGCAGATCGACCCCGGTCCGATACCGACCTTCACGGCGTCCACGCCTCGCTCGACCAGCGCCCTGGCTCCGGCTTCGGTGGCCACGTTGCCAGCGACCAGCTGGA
Organism: Gemmatimonadota bacterium; assembly: GCA_039592635.1. Taxonomy (GTDB): domain Bacteria; phylum Gemmatimonadota; class Gemmatimonadetes; order Palauibacterales; family Palauibacteraceae; genus Benthicola. The sequence continues at coordinate 1,510 of JBDHBK010000445.1, read as the reverse complement.
TGTCGGGCAGCGACTCCCGCACCCGGGCGGCCGCGTCGAGGACCCCCTGCGAATGGCCGTGGGCGGAGTCGATGACGATGACATCACACCCCGCAGCCACGAGTTCTCGAGCCCGCTCCACATCTTCCCTCGCGGCACCGACCGCGGCCCCTACGAGAAGGCGCCCGTGGTCGTCCTTCGAAGCGTTGGGGTGGGCGCGGCGTTTAAAGATGTCCTTCACCGTGATCAGGCCGCACAGAGAGCCCTCTCCATCCACCACCGGGAGTTTCTCGATCTTGTTGCGGCGCAGAATGTCCTCGGCCTCCTCCAGCGACGTGCCCTCGGGCGCCGTGACCAGACCGTCGCCCGTCATCACCTCGCGGACCGGCCGGTCCAGGTTCGTCTCGAAGACCAGGTCTCGATTGGTCAGAATCCCCACGAGCTGGCCGGCGGACTCGACGATTGGAACACCGCTGATCGAGAACTCGCCCATCAACGCCACCGCCTCGCGAAGGCTGGCGTCCGGGCCGAGGGTAATCGGGTCGAGGATCATGCCGCTCTCGGAGCGCTTCACCCTGTCCACCTGGGAACACTGCGCCTCGACCGGCATGTTCTTGTGAATGATCCCGATTCCGCCGTCCCTGGCCATGGCGATCGCCATCCGGTGCTCGGTCACGGTATCCATGGCCGCCGACACGAGTGGAGCCGTGAGCATCGTGGTCCTGGTGAAGCGTGTGGAGATGGAAACGTCAGCCGGATGCACGCGCGAATGGCGCGGGACGAGAAGTACGTCGTCGAAGGTGAGAGCTTCCCGTATCACTCGAGTTTCGTTCATGGCGGCGAACCCGCTCTCTATTCCGTTGCGTGGTAAAGGACGCAGATGGATTCCAGTGTCGAATCTGAAACGGTAGAACAAGCCGGTTGTACCGTCAACTGGAGGCGGAGATCCTCATTCGTACCGGGTGGGACGGCGGGACGCCGGACCGTGTGGACCGGCGGGGCTGCTACTCGTCGACGGCGATCTCTCTCGGCTTGGGCGGCTCGTCCTTCTTCTCGTCCGGGGCTCCGGGCTCGGGGCGGCCACCCTCCAGCTCGACCAGGAACTCTCGCCCGGCGTCTCGGACGGCGCCAAGCACTCGATCCGCGGCTCCCATTACCTTCATCGTCTCCTTGAGCGCGGTCGCCGGGACCTTCCGCTTGCGCATCGTCTCCTGGAACAGCTCGCCGAACTTCTGGAATCCGCCGGCCGGGGAGTCGGTTGTGCCATACTGAGACTGCAGGTAGTTGATGTAATCCAGCACCTGGTATGCCTTGTCATCCGGCAGCGACTCCAGCTTCCGCCAGATTTCCTTGCGCAGAATCTCGTTCATGCGCTCCTCTTCCATGTTTGACCGGGCACCGCCGCCCGCTCCCTCATACTTCGTTCCCGGCTGGCGAAAGTTTCAGGTTTCGTCCGGGCCTCGGATACGACAAGGTATCCCGCAGCGTCCTTCTGAACGAGAACCCAGACGGCCATGGGATTCCATCTGGC
>JBDHBK010000444.1:0-2948 GCA_039592635.1 Gemmatimonadota bacterium | reverse complement strand
ATAGCCGTCGGCCAAGTTGGGCGCGAATGCGATACGCTGGGGTGCGTATTGGGGCACACCTCGATGCCAAATAGCCGCGTAAGGGTCGGTTTCGATCACGTAAGTCGTTGGGAGAGAGAGCGGAGGGGCAGGGATTCGCTGTCGAGCGTAGCGAGACATTCGAGCCTGCACAGCAGGCGAGACCACCCTGAAGTCCTTGAGGACGCCGGTTTTCGAGGACGGTACCCGCCGTCCCAGCTAGTACCTCGAGGTACCCCGTAGTCCGTTTACCCGCATATCTCAGCGCCCGTACCCTACGGGGTTTCTACGGTAGGCCCGACCGGGGGCCAGAAGAATGACCGGTATCCGAGGCTGAGTCCCGATGGCTAGACACGACCTCGACAGAACCACGGATCCGCGTGAGGATGGCGGGATGAGTCTACTCGCGGCAGTCGGCGTCGGTGAACTGGATGAAGGAGAACTCCCTCACGCCGCCCCGCTCACGGGGTTCGATGAAGGCATCCGCTTCGTATTCATCGTATGCGTTCCACAGTTGCTCCTTGCGCTCATAGTCGGCTCGTTGACTCTTCTGAAGGTTCTCGACACCACCTGCTGCACCAAGTGCTCCGCGTGCGCCCTGATCATACGTGATCCTGCCCACTTCCTCGTACGGACACTTCGGGGGTTTTTCAGGGGAGAAGGCAGACATCCCCCAGGGATACACGTCTGCTTCGCTTCTTCCGCTGGAGGCACAGGACAGCGACAGGGCGAGAAGCAGAGCCAGCAGGAAACAACGAATCACGGTTCACCTCCAGTCCACGCACGGGGCACGGTGAATCTAGCACGCCAGAGTCAGGCGCGCGTCAGGTGCGCGGTTTTGAGGAGGAGGCCTAGACCTCCAGGTCCGGTGGTAGACCCGCCCGAAACGGACGCGACGGGAGCCACGAGGAGGCCGGAAAATTCGGAAGCGGTACACGCTCCACAATCACCGAGACACTTTCGCGACCTGGCGCAAGCCGGTATCCCGCTCCTTGACCTGCAAAAGCTCCTTGGACACAATCACATCGAAACGACGATGGTTCTACGCCTCGCGGAACCCGGAATATGAGAAGTTCGCTTCTTAGTCCTCCTGAGTCCCTCTGAATACCTGTAGTCAGGGTACAAACTGGGGTACAGTGAGGACGCGAACTTCGCTGAGATAAGCGGACTGGCCTGCAGCTAATTCATGCCGGCCAGGGCAATCTTTCTCTAACTGTTCCCGTGCGGGAGCCAGCTTGATCGCAGTCCAAAGCCCCCTTTTACGCCAAACAGGCCCCGGGAGGACACGCCTGGCACCGATTCTGCGCCAATGATGGGCTGACACCGTGGCAGTAATTGGCAGATTCACCGAAAAGAGGGGAGCATGGAATATCTTCGGTCTCGTGGAGACCGGCTTTTTTCGGTTCTCGCGCGGTTCTGTTATCGGCTGCGCACTCGCTCGATGCTCAGGTCGTATCTGTCAGTGATCGGATGCGTGTTCAGTCTGAGGTCCGGGCCGACGCAAGTCGTGAAGGAGTAGGTGGAAGACCTGGAGCCAAGTTCAGCGTGACGGGAATCCTGAAAAGAGTGACGACCGACTCCCTCTGGCTCGCAGAGAGCGAAAACGGCCTGATCTCAATCCCACTCTCGAACGTCTCGAAGCTCGAGGTCAGTGCGGGGCAGAGAGCCCAAACGCTCAAAGGCCTGGCCATCGGTACCGGCATCGGCTTCGGGGCCGGACTCCTCTTCGGAGTCACGATGTGCACGGTCGGGGGCAAGGACTGTTACCTGGAGACCGGTGGCACGGGGCTGGCTTTTGGAGTTCTAGGAGCAGGAGTAGGGCTGGTGATAGGGACGATCGCGGGCGCTAGCAGCTCTACCGACGTGTGGGAAGAAGTTACGTTCCGTGACTTGCGGGTCTCGGTGTCTGCGAGCGGTCTTGCCTTGAGAATGCCAATCTAGAGCGAGACAGACGTGATCCACTCGGTTGCGCGCTTCGTTACGTCCGCAGTGATCCGGGCTCCGTTCCTCCTCATGGTTCTCTGCGTTGCCGGCTGGGACTCCCTTTCCGCACAAGAGGCGCCTGTGGGACCCGGAACGCGAGTGCGCGTCCAGGCTCCCCCCTCTCAGACGAAATGGGTCAGGGGAACTGTCTCGGCATGGGCCGATGGATCGCTCGTGCTCCAGCCTGAGGATCCACAGGACGCCTCGCCTCTAACGCTCGCGTGGGATCAGATCACGCGGCTCGAAGTCCACCGGGGGCGGAAGTCTGCTGCGGGCAAAGGCGCGCTTATCGGTCTCGTCGGTGGCGCGGTGGCTGGGTTTGGCCTGGCTCTCATTGCTTGCGAGGGCTGGACCGAGGACTGCATCGACTATGGCGTCGGCACAATCGCCATCGCCGCCCTAACCGTTCCTGTGGGCGCGGCCGGTGGAGCGGCGATCGGCGCCGTCATTGGACGCATAGTTGGCACCGACCGCTGGGTACGCGTCGCGACGGACCGGATTCAGGTTTCCGTCACACCCACGATGGGCGGTCAGCTGGGACTTGTACTGTCAGTCGGCTTCTGAGAGTAGCCGTGCGGTAGGCCGGTGCAGCAAACCGGGGTACATGTCCACCAGGGTGCACCATTCGGCGAAGCCTACAACGCCGCAAGTTGTTGGGAGGAAGAGCGGAGGGGCAGGGATTCGCTGTCGAGCGTAGCGAGACATTCGAGCCTGCACAGCAGGCGAGACCACCCTGAAGCCCGTGAGGGCGCCGGTTTTCGAGACCCATCTGAGGTTTCCCTCTGAGTCCCTGTAAGTCCGCAAGAGTCCTCCTCAGTCGGACTTACCTTCGGGACCTTTCCTTCTAGGTCCGTCTAAGTCCCTCTAAGTACCGATAGTCAGGGTACAAACTGGGGTACAGAAGCAGAAGGTGATTAACTGCTCTACTGCTCCGCCCCCTTGCGATC
>JBDHBK010000443.1:0-2609 GCA_039592635.1 Gemmatimonadota bacterium | reverse complement strand
CTCAGCGTGTGAGGTTGATCGACGTGGGCTGGGGCCTCGGCCCGCTCAGCCGCGTTTACAGGGCACAGTCATTGAAGAGTCTTGGGCGTGACGAGGAGGCGGCGGCCGAGTATTCGCGGGTGGCCGCGGACTGGGCGGACGCGGAGCCGGAGTGCGCGGAAAGGGTCGCCGAGGCGATCAACCCGCCCTAGCCCGCTACGGTTAGCGCCCGGCCTCTCAGCCGGGCGCTAACCGCCATCTGAAGATCCCCAATCGCGCCTCGACGGCGCGTCAACGAATCAGATCTGCGCCAGCTCCTGCACCGTCTCCGCCAGCTTCCACAGCTTCTCGCTTTGCTCTGACTCGGCGGCCAGCTGCTGCAGGTGCGTCGCCATCCGTGTGAGACCGGCCTTACGCTCAGCGGCCGGAGCATTCTCCATCTCGGTCAGGGCCGTGCGGACTCTGGCGAGTCTCGCCGAGGGCACCCCACCGGACCGCTCGAGCTGATCCACGTATGCCTGCGCGAGCGCGAACGTCGCAGGCCAGTAAAACTTCTGCTGGCTCTGCACGTTGAAGTAGTCGAGGACCACGGTGCGCGAGGCCTCGATCTCGTTCTCCGAGATGAACTCGCTCGGCACGAGCTCGAGGATGTCCAGGCCTCGGGCTTTCTCGGAGCTGACGAGCAGCCCGTTGTACCAGTACACCGACCACGTGCCCCCGTCGGCCATCTGGTCGGCGTCCACCGGGCCGCGATCGAAGAAAGCGATCTCGACGGGGTTCGCCGGATCCGTCCAGTCGAATACCGAAATCCCCCCCTGGTACCACGACTGAACCATGATGTCGCGGCCGGGGATCGGGATGAGCGAACCGTTATGGGCGACGCAGTTCTCCTCCGTGGTCTGCGGCGCCGGCATCTTGTAGTAGCTCTGGAAGCTCATCTGCCCTTCGGCGATCACGAACAGGGCATTGGCGCCCCACTCGTACGGGTCGTCGTGGCGGCACTTCGGCCCGCCGCCGCCGCCCCACTCGTCGCTGAACAGGATCGAGCTGCCGTCGTTGTTGAAGGTGGCCGAGTGCCAGTAGCTGAAGTTGGAGTCCGATACCGCGGCGATCCGCACGGGATTCACCGGGTCACTGATGTCGATCAGGAGTCCGTAGCCCTCACAGGCGCCGCCCGCGAGTCCGATCTCCGGGTACAGGGTGATGTCGTGACACTGCGTCGGTCCGGGCCGCGGACCGTCCCCTTCTTCGCCGCTCCCGCCGAACATCTGCGCCATCATCGCCGGGAGTGCCTCTCGCAGGGCAGCACTGTCAGCAGCCGTCGGTGCACCCTCGCCGCCGCGCTCCGCCACCTGTCGGGCGAGAAGCCGGTTGGTGAAGCCGTCCGAGAGGACGACGACCTGGCCCTGGACCTCGACGACGAAAGCGCCGCGCGCCCTGGCCTCTTCCATGGCCCGGATGTCGCCCGGGGCCTGGCCGTGCTGCGGTGCCTCGACGAGACCCTGGAAGATCCTGGGCGAGGAGACGATCGCTGCGGCCTCCGGATTCGCCAGCGGCACCTGGATGACCTCGATGCGGAACAGGGCCGAGTTCGGGTCCTCGTCCGGCGACAGGCCGGAGCAGCCCGGAAGCTCTTCCTCGGGACGCACCGGCGCCGAGCCGGAGACGTACACGTACACGTTCTCCTTGTCGTTCGGATCCACCAGCAGCGAGTGGGTGTGCGAGCCGCGGCACGTCTGCACGTTGGCGATGTAGACCGGGTTCTCGATGTCGCTGATGTCGAAGATGCGAATGCCGCGCAGCCGATCCTCGCTGACCCGCTCCTGCACGCCCTCGGTGCCGCAGTCGAGCCGTCCCTCCATTCCCTCACCTGATACGAAGAGCAGATTCCCATACACCGAGACGTCGCTCTGCGAAGCGGGGCAGACGTACCCCTTCACGAGGACGGGCTCCTTCGGATTCGAGATGTCCCACACCTGGAAGCCGTTGTAGTTGCCCTGGATGGCGTAGTTGTCCTTGAAGGCCAGGTCGGAGTTGCTGACTCCGACGAACGCCTCGGGCGGCGGAGTCGCCGACAGGAGGCCCATGTTCCAGATCGCCTCCTCCGCGTCCAGCAGTCCGGCTCCGAGCCCCACGCGGGGGTCGGGCATCTGGACCGTGTTCTCGTCCGTGGGCGCCTCCTTCAGCGGCTCGGTGGCCGACGAAGGCGTGTTCAGGGCCGGGTCGGCAGCGGCCGACGTGCCGCCGGACGAGGCGCACGCGGTCATGCCGAGAAGTCCGGCCGTCCCGACGACGAGCCAGGCGGACCTGAGGTGCGCCGCGATCCGTCGGGATCCGGCGCGGGAAGAGAAGGGGGTTTCAGAACTCATGAAGCTTCCTTTTCGGGGGTCTGACAGCAAGTCTGCTTTCGAGGTGATCAACGGCCGCCGTCCGACTGCGCTGAGGCGGCCATGTCGTCCAGCATCGACCGCATGCGGTTGATCTCGGTGATCTGATCCACCTGCACGTCCGAGGCGAGCTTGAACACGGCCGCGTCCTGTCCGGTTCCGTCCACGGCGAACAGGTCGTCGACCATGGTGACGGCCCCGGCGTGGTGGCCGATCATGTAGGTCAGGAACAGGCGATCGAAC
>JBDHBK010000442.1:0-2616 GCA_039592635.1 Gemmatimonadota bacterium | reverse complement strand
CGACGTGACGGACAGCGATGTCGGCTCGACCTCCGAAGACTGTAAGGATGACACGGAGAGCACGGGCTTTGCCGTCCCGTTCGCCGCGATGATCGGCTTCAAGGCCTCCGACGCAGCGGTCGTCTATCTCGGAGCCCGCTACCAGCTGGGCCTGAGCGAGGTCGCCAAGGACCTGGACTGGAAGCTCAACTGGTGGGAGTTTACCCTCGGAGTCGGGTTCCCGACCGGCTGACCTGAACAAGCTGTATTGGAAGCCTCATCGAAGAGCCGCCGGGCCCGCGCCCGGCGGTTCTTCGCATCCAGGCCCGGCTGCGTCTAGAAGGCCCTCACCTCCGCCGCGATCTCGACGGGTCCCGCGGTCTCGAACTCGAGCTCCAGGCGCACCGTGTCGCCTACCGCCAGGCTCCGCGTGATACCCATGAGCATCAGGTGATAGCTGCCGGTTTCCAGGCGAATCTCCGCCCCCGGCTGGAGATCGATCGCCTCGACCCGGTTCATGCGGGCCAGGCCCGTGGAGTCGATCGTCGTCCGGTGGACCTCCGTCATGCGGGCGACGTCGGTTCGCGCAGCGATCAGGCGGTCGGCGGCTCCGCCAGTGTTGCGGATGGTCAGGTAGGCGGCGGTGTTTGTGGCCTCGTCGGTGGCCACGACTGACCGCACCCAAGGGTCCTCGATGCCGAGCTCTGGACGGGCAGAGGCTCGATCCGAGCCGCACGCAGCCAGCAGACAGACCGCCAGCGGGACGACTCCCGCGCGAATGACACGGGCCATTAGAACGCCTCCCCGAGGCTCAGGTAGAAACCGCTCGAACCTTCACCGAAGGCGAAATCGGCGCGGATGTTCAGACCCTCCTTCTTCGCCAGAAGGAACCTCAGGCCCGCCCCACCGGCGACCCAGAACCGATCGAAGCCGAAGCCCCCGAGATCCGGAGCAACCTGACCGATCCCCACGAAGCCGGCCGCCCCGATCCTCCAGAATAGAGGCAGGCGGTACTCCCCCTGGAAGGCCAGCAGGTCCCGGTCCCGATATCGCCCCTGGAAGTAGCCGCGCAACAGCCGCTCACCGCCCAGCTCCGGGTACTGGTCGAAAGGAGGCCCGCCGCTGGTCGCGATCCCGATGGCCTGTAGCGCCACCACGTGGGTCCGGGCCACCGGGAAGTACCCCCGCAGATCGAGCGTGTAGCGGCCGTAGCCGTAGTCGCCGATCCACACCTTCCCGTACAGGTCCACCAGGAACTGGTAGTAGCCTCCGCGTCGCGGGTAGATGACGTTGTCGCGCCCGTCCCGGATCAGGCTCCCCCCGATCCCCACTACCTGTCCGTCCTCGGCGCCCGGAATGGAGCCCGACTCCAGCTGGCCGCCCTCCTCGAGGTCCGTGAACGCGCGATCCAGCAGGGTGGCCGAGAAGCCCGCGTACCAGCCATCGGCGATTCGCTTCTGCGGCCAGCCCCTCATGGTCAGAGTCTTCGGGGTGTAGTCCTCTTCCGCCGAGTCCGGCGTGTCGTTCCCGATCCCCCAGAACTTGTTGGGGAATTTGGAGTAGCCGATGCCGGACGAGATCCGCCATCGGTCCTCGTCGATGTACATCTCGCTCCACAGGCCCACGATGATCTGGTTCTTGGTGGTGTAGATGGCGATCGGGGCCATCGACGAAGGCGGACTGATCGTGTCGCCCGGCGAGAACCGGTAGTAGTAGACGGCGCTGGCCCCGAACCCGAAGCCGGTCTCCGGCTGGTAGAAGATCACGGGAAACGGGATGAGCGACGATCCGTCATCATCGGTAACGCTATCCGGAGCCTGTGCGGCCGCCTCGGCCGCGACCTCGGCGACCGGGGTTTCCGCGGCCGGCGCATCGGGCTCCTGCGCGGTCAGCGAAGGAGGTGAACCGCCGGCCGCAACCAGCATCAGCAGCGCTGCCGTCAGCCACCAGCCGATCCTCATGGACTCTCCGGTCGATCGCCGTTGGGGAAACGAACGCCAGGCGTGATGCGTAGTCTATCGTGCGCGGCTTCACGGATCGACCCCGGGAGCCCCGGGCGGTGGCCCTTTCGTCCGCTCGGAGTCGCGGCGACATTCGCCACGCAGGCGAAACTCGAGTGAGGAGCCCGATACATGCGTTTCACAGCATCGCTGCTGATCGTCCCGGCCTTGATCCTGTTGGCTTCGGCGCCCGTGCCGGCGCAGGTGTTCCCCACCGATGACCCGGTCATCGAGGGAATCTGGCAGGAAGGGATGGAGAATTCGCAGACGGCATCGCTCGCGCAGGTTCTCATGGACTCGATCGGCCCGCGCCTCGCGGGCTCGCCGGAGTACGACGCCGCGGGAGTCTGGCTACTGGCCACGTACGAGCGCTGGGGCGTCCCGGCCCGGCAGGAGGAATACGGAACGTGGCTCGGCTGGCGGCAGGGGATCCTGCACGTGGACCTCGTGGCGCCACGAACGCAGACGCTCGAGGCCGAGCTTCTGGCGTACAGCCCCGGAAACGACGGCCCGGTGGAGGGACCCGTCGTGGTGGCCCCCGCCGATCTGACGGAGGAGACGCTGGCGGCGTGGCTGGAGACGGTGGAGGGGAGCTACGTGCTCACCACTCCGCCCGAACCCATGTGCCGAGCCCGGC
>JBDHBK010000441.1:0-2618 GCA_039592635.1 Gemmatimonadota bacterium | reverse complement strand
CCCTGTTCGAGAGGCGGTAGGCCTTCACCTCCTCCGCGCCGTAGTTGATCGTCAGGTCTACGGTCTCGATGGGAATCCCGAGCTTCTTGAGTTCGTCCTTGTCGCGCTCGAACATCCGGCGTACCGTCTGGCGTGCCGTCTCGTCCGCCTCGGTGTACTTCTCGGCGTACGCGGGGACGGCCTCCATGATCCGGTCCACCTCGACCGGCACTTTGCGCCCCACCAGGAACGCTATGAGGTCGAGCCAGCGCTGCGTCTTCGAGACTCGCTCCGCCATCATACCCTTCCCTCCAGCTTGATGCGCACGATCCTCACCAGCAGGCCCTCGCACCCGATCCCGAGGATGCGCTGGCGCCATTCGGCGATTCGCTCGCGAGTGATGCGCTCGTCGTGCGCCGCGGGGTTCCGCAGCTTGAGCAGGGGCTCGAGCTCCTGGGGTAGCGTGGTCGTCAGCCACGCGGCATCTCGACCGGGAAAGGCCTCTTCGACGGCGCGTTTCACCTCGGGCCGGTTCACCAGCAGGTGGCGGACGGACCCGATCGTCTGACGCTGCACCGAACGGCCGAGATCGATGGTCGTCTTGCCGTCCTGGATCAATCGTTCCGGCGGCGGCTTCGAAGCCATGATCGGCTGCAACGCCGGAAAAATGGCAGCGTTGAGCTCGGTCTCGATCGCCTTGCAGTACTCGACGGCGGTGGGAGAGAAGTCGAACCCCGGATCGTCGCGTCGGGACCGGAAGACCGCCTCTCCCGTGGTGAGGAAGGTGCGGGAGGTGGGATGAAGCGCTTCCCAGATCTCCTGCCCCAGCAGATTGTCGCGGAGTTCGGCCGACAGTCGCTCGGTTTCGCCCCGGAGTTCCGAGTCGCGCACCACCCAGCGGCGTCCTCCAGTCAGCTCTTCCGAATCAGCGAACCAGTTGGCCCCGTCCTGCCGTTCGACCACCAGGGGAAGGTCGATCATCCCCCCGTAGATCGAGACCGGACGGTGGTGGTAGCGCACGTTGAGGAGGTTTCTGAGCTCCTCATTCGTCGCCGGACCGTCGCCCGCGATCAGGCGGCGAACGTCCGCCAGCCGGAACCAGCAGTCCACTTCCCTGTCCCGGTAATAGGATGGCATGTGGTCGAGCTCGCCGGGATCATCGCCCGGAACATCCCGGTCGGTCACCTCCACGAGGTGCCCGGCATACAGCGAGCGGTAGTCGGTCAGGTACAGGTGCGTCTCCACGCCGGCGTCGATCTGAGCCTGCAGCCCCAGCACGTCGTCCCTGTGGGCCAGCGGCTCGTCGCGGTTGGGCGAACGCAGCTTCGCCCACCATACGTAGATCTGCGCTTCATCGGCTTCCCCCTGGGCCTCACGGGCGGCCCACCGGAGAAGGACCTCCAGGTGCCGATCCATGGCGTCGTTGGCGTACGACGGATTCCAGACGCTCAGGAGATGTCGGGGTACGGCGTTCGGCTCGGTCATCGAAGTGTCCGCAAGAGGGTTGCGCGGGGCCAGGCGAACGCGTCGTGCGGGGCGCACGGGAAGGTACTGCACGGCTGTCCATGGCTCCACCCTGGTGGCGATGGCGGGTAGCGGTCGCACGTGAACTCGGGGTCCACGTGTCAGGAATCGTCCGCCTCCCGAATATCTACCGAAAGCTTACGAGGGGGGTGTGACAGCGGGGGGTGGGCCCCGGATGCCCCGGGGCCCGTGTAACGGCCTCAGCTCTCGTCTGCGCCCCGTTCCCTGGCCCAGCCCCTTCTACGGCTGGGTGAGGCGATCGGGTTCGTGTCAGCGGGCGATGAAGCCGGGCCGTGACCGGGTCCCCGCGACCGCTCGCCCGGAAACGCGGACACGTGCACCAGGCGCTCGGTGTGGTCCACCACGGCCGACAGCTCGGCTCCGATCGCCGCGCCCGACAGGAGCTGATACGTCCCCGCCCCCACGGTGGGCGCCTTGCCCCGGGTCGCCGACCCGACCTTCGACAGGAAACGCGCTGCGGCAGCGGGCGATGGCCCGCCATTCCGCTGCGTCCGTCCCCGGCGAGCGGCCAGCGCATCCATGCAGTAGCCGCCGAGGAAACGCTCGTGCAGGCGGGCGTAGAGCGACCCGCTGCCCACGACGTCCATGCCGAGCGGGCGATTGCCGAGGAACGCGAGCAGGCCCACCTGCCCGTCCTCGATCGGGAAGTGCGCGATCCACTCGTCCAGGCTCTGGGTGTGGCGATCGTAGATCTCATCCATCGCCCCCGTGTCCGAACTGACGCCCATGCTCACACCAACCTCCCGGATTTCGTGCCACACGGCGCTCTGCGCCTGGTGCAGCACACTGGCGCTGGCTTGCATCGGCGATCCGGCCAACGCGGCCTCTACTTCCCGGGCCTTCCTCCGAACGCGGGACGGTGCGTGCCTGGGCTTGGGACGCGAACGGAACTCGTCCGAGACTTGGTGCCACCTTCCCTGCTCCATGCAGGAGACGGGAATCACGGTCTCGGTGATCGTTTCCAGGATGATCGTTCGGTTGGTGATGCGGTTCTGCTTGGCCCCGATCAGCTGCTCGCCGTCAAAGATGAGCACATCCACCTCACCCTTATTCGAGGCAACGAGACTCGGCACGCTTCCCGATCCGAGTTCGCC
>JBDHBK010000440.1:0-2626 GCA_039592635.1 Gemmatimonadota bacterium | reverse complement strand
TCCGCGCCCGCCTTCGGGCTCACGCAGATCCAATCCAGACCGGGCGGCGCCTCGATCGTGCCATTGGTCTCGACCGCCACTTCAAAGCCGGCCTCGTGCAGCGCGGCTACCGCGCCCCCGTCGAGCTGGAGCAGTGGCTCCCCGCCCGTGCAGACGACCAGCGGGTGCTCACGAGCTTCCGGATCGCCTGGATCTCCTGGCCACACAGCTGCGACCGCCGCCGCCAGGTCCGAGGCCGTGGTGAACTTGCCGCCACCCGGGCCGTCGGTGCCGACGAATTCCGTGTCGCAGAACGGGCACACGGCCGCCTCGCGGTCCTTTTCGTGGCCGGACCACAGGTTGCAGCCGGCGAAGCGCAGGAACACGGCGGGTCGCCCCGTCTGAGCACCCTCGCCCTGCAGGGTGTAGTAGATCTCCTTCACGCTGTAGCTCATGGGCGGAAGTTAGATGCCTCCCTGACCTCTCACCACTCCGGTCAGCCCGATGACGTTGACGTACCGGCGAACGGGTCGGTAGTCTGCCAATCCATGTGTGGAATCGCCGGGATCATCGCCGAAAGTCCGTCACGGGAGACCGTGGATCGGATGGTCGACCGCCTCAGGCACCGGGGTCCGGACGATTCGGGCGTCTGGGAAGGCCCCGGCGTCTGTCTGGGCCACACCCGCCTGTCGATCCTCGATCTCTCGTCCGCCGGCCACCAGCCGATGACGAAGGGCCACCTGACGGTCGTCTACAACGGCGAGATCTACAATTTCCGCGAACTGCGCGGAGACCTGGCCGGCCCGTTCGCCTCGGAGACCGACACCGAGGTCCTGTTGCACCTGTACGAGCGCGACGGCGCGGCCATGGTGCACAAGCTGCGCGGGATGTTCGCCTTCTCCATCTGGGATGCGCGTGAACGTCGCCTGTTCGCTGCCCGCGACCGTCTCGGGATCAAGCCGTTCCTCTATCGAGAACTTCCGGAGGGTGGTTTCGCGTTCGGGTCGGAGATCAAGGCCCTGCTCGAGATCGATCGCCCGGACATGGACTCTACGGCCCTGCGCGACTTCTTCTCCTACAAGTACGTCCCGCATCCGAAGACCATCTACGAGGGCATCCGTCGGCTTCCTCCCGCCCACACGCTCTCCTGGGCCGACGGGAGACTGGAGATCCGACGTTACTGGGAGCCGAGCGCCGAGACCCGGATCACCGACATGGGCGAGGCCACGGAGCGACTGGGTGAGTTGCTCGAACAGATCGTGCCGGAGCACACGCTGTCGGATGTTCCCGTGGGCCTCTTTCTAAGCGGTGGAATCGACTCCACGACACTGGCCGCGCACCTGGATCATCCTCGCACGTTCACGCTCGCCGTCGAGTCTGCCCGGTTCAACGAGGCGCCGGCTGCACAGCTGGTGGCGGCCTACTACGGCACGGAGCACGTGGAGGAGCCGGCCGCGGCGATCGACCTCGCCGAGGCGATTACGGCGATTCCACGCATCTACGATGAGCCCTTCGGAGACAGCGCCGCCTGGTCCTCGTGGCTCGTGTCCCGGATGGCCGCGCGGCACGTCAAGGTCGCTCTGACGGGAGAGGGTGGCGACGAACTGTTCCTGGGGTACCGGTATTACGACAAGTTCCCGACGTATCGATCCACGGCCCTGCGACGCAGGCTCGTTGGCCTGGTGTCTCCGTTCTCGAGGACGGGCCGTTCTCTCGGCCGTCGCGCCGCGACCGGTCTCGAGCGTTATGCGGTGTTCCTCCCTGCATTCACCATGAGGCAGAAACAGGCTCTTCTGTCGCCGGACCTCATGGCCCCGGACTACGACGATCTGTGGCACGTGCGCCGCTTCTGGCGCGAGGAACTGGATCCCCTGAAACGACTGCAGTGGGCAGATCTGCATGCCCACCTGCCGGGCGGTCTGCTGACGAAGGTGGACCGGGCGAGCATGGCCCACTCTCTCGAAGCCCGGCCCCCGCTCCTGGATCATCGGCTGGTGGAGTTCGCCCTGTCCCTCGACACCGGCCTGCTGCGCGACCCGGAGGCCGGTCAGGGGAAGCTTGTGGTGCGCCGCTTGATGAAGCCGCGCGTGCCCACCGGCCTGTTCGATCGTCCGAAGAAGGGGTTCGGACTGCCGATTCGCGAATGGGTGGGTCGCGAGCCGGAGCTGCTGCAAGGCGCTTTTGACAGGCTCACGAAGACCGGCGTCTTGCGCGGCGGATCGATACCGAGGCTCGACAACGACCAGGCGTGGTCCCTGCTGGTGCTCGATCAGTGGATGAAGCACGCCGGGTTCGCGGCGTAGGGCACCCCTAGCGCGGCAGCTCTCCCAGTACCAGCGCTCGGAACTCGTCCATCAGGGCAGCGTTCGACCCCAGGAAGGCAGCCGGACCCAGGCCGTCAGGAACTTCTGCGCTCAGACCCGCAGCCTCGGGTCCGTTCTCGATTCCCGGGACCGCCATCTCCCCGAAGAAGCCGCCGGCCTCTCTCACGATCAGGACGCCGGCCGCGACGTCCCACGGCATGAGCCAGTATTCCCAGAACGCGTCCAGGCGCCCGCACGCCAGGTCGCACAGGTCGAGCGCAGCCGCCCCCGATCGGCGGATGCCGGCGGTGGAGCGCAGTACGCGGGCCAGCGTCTCCAGGTAC
>JBDHBK010000439.1:0-2626 GCA_039592635.1 Gemmatimonadota bacterium | reverse complement strand
TGCGAACGTATAGCGAAACATCCCCGTCTCGTGGGCCGTCGATCCGTCGTTCAGCCGTTCGGTGAGCCGGAACTCGACTCCGGCGACGGCCCGTCCCTCCCGTGTGTCGTCGAATCCCTGCTTCCAGGCCTCCAGGGCGCCGCTGATCGGAACGGTTCCGGAGCCCATCATCACCAGCACGGCGTCAGCGTGATACAGGGTCGCGTAGCCCTCGAAGTCGCCCTCCACGACCGTCCGCGCGACTTCGGCCCAATAGGCGTCGAGCTCCGTCACGACCTGGGCGGAAGCGGTCGGTGGTAACACGAACAAGGCCGCGATCGCGGCCCATTTCAGGTCCCTCATCATCGTGTCTCTCCTATTCGAGCGGCTCGAACCGCGCCGTGAAGTGCCGGAGGAACGGCGGCTCGTACGTGATCTCGTAGCCACGCATCGCAGCCCGTCGATCGTACACGTTGAGAATCGCTTCGACCACGTAATCCACGTGACTCTGCGTGTATACGCGGCGCGGAATGGCCAGCCGGACGAGCTCGTTTCGCGCCGCCACCGGCTTGCCGGTCTGCGGATCCTTGTGACCGAACATCACGCTGCCGATTTCCACGCCTCGGATGCCCGCTTCGCGGTACAGTTCGATGGTGAGCGAGATGCCGGGGAACTCTAGGGGCGGGATCTGCGGACACATGGCCGCGGCATCGATGTATACGGCATGCCCGCCCGGCGGCTGTACGATCGGAACGCCGGCCGCGCTGATATGGTCACCCAGGTAGGCTGTTGATGCGATGCGGTACTTCTGGTAGTCCGGCTCCAGCGCCTCGTACAGGCCTACCGCCACGGCATCGAGGTCCCTGCCGGCCAACCCGCCGTAGGTCGGGAAGCCCTCGGTCAGAATCAGGAGATCCCGCTCCTGTGCGGCCAGGCTGTCGTCATTCGTGGCAAGGAAGCCTCCGATGTTCGCCATGCCGTCCTTCTTCGCCGACATCGTGGCGCCGTCGGCGTACGAGAACATCTCGCGGGCGATGTCGATCAGCGAAGTCTCTTCGTATCCATCTTCTCGTTGCTGGATGAAGTACGCGTTTTCAGCGAAACGGCACGAGTCGATGTAGAACGGGATGCCGTGTGCGCGGCAGATTTCGGACGCGGCCCGGATGTTGGCCATCGAGACGGGCTGACCACCACCCGAGTTGTTGGTGACCGTGATCATCGCCAGCGGAATCCTCCCGGGTGGGTCGGCCAGGACGCGCTCCAGGTCTTCGAGGTCGATGTTGCCCTTGAACGGTCCCCGGGTGGCGAGATCCGCAGCCTCCTCGCATGGCAGGTCCAGGGCTTCGGCGCCCGTGAACTCGATGTTGGCCCGCGTCGTATCGAAGTGGGTGTTGTTCGGGATCACGTCCCCGGGTTGGCACACGGTGCTGAACAGGATTCGTTCCGCGGCCCGGCCCTGGTGGGTCGGAATCACGTTTCGAAACCCGAAGATGTCCTGCACCGCCTTCTTGAAACGGTGGTAGCTGTCGCTCCCCGCGTACGACTCGTCACCGCGCATCACGCCGGCCCACTGCTCGGCGCTCATCGCACCGGTGCCGCTGTCGGTCAGCAGGTCGATGAGGACGTCGCGCGCCTGGAGGCGGAACACGTTATAGCCGGCCTCGCGGATGTGCTCTTCGCGCTCGTCACGCGTCGTCATCCGGATCGGCTCGACGCTCTTGATGCGGAACGGCTCGATCACCGTGTGTATGGGCCTCGGATTGCGCATGTTCCTACAACTCCAGGGTGTCGGCGATGCCGCGCATCGCTTCAATGACGAAATCGATATGCTCGGTGAGGTCTTCACCGATGATCTCGGTGTACTCCCGGATTTCTTCCCGGTTCACCGCCGCGGCGAACGACCGGTCCTTCAGCTTCTTCTTCACCGACTTGGATTTGAGGTCTGAAATCCCGGTCGGCCTGACCAGGGAACAGGCGATCACGAACCCCGTCAACTCGTCCACCGCCCGGAGCGTCCGGGCCATCAGGGTCTCCGGCTCGACGCCCGTGTGTTCGGCGTGAGCCATGACCGCGTGCAGGATCTCGTCGGGCCAACCGTTTTCCCGCAGGATGGCGACGCCACTCGAGGGATGTTCCTCGACCGGGCTCAAGGCCTCGTTGGGGAAGCGCTCGTAGTCGAAGTCGTGGATCAGGCCCGTGACGCCCCACAATTCCTCGTCTTCGCCATACTTGCGGGCGTAGGCACGCATCGCCGCTTCAACGGCGTACATGTGCTTCCGCAAGTTCACGTTGTCCGTGTATTCCTGCATCAGCGCGAGCGCCTGCTCCCGGCTCGGCACTTCCGACATGGCAATCTCCTCTCAGTCGGCTCTCACCGGTCTTCTGCTTCCTCGAGCAATGCCGCCCGAGTCACCGTTCCCGAGCCGAAGCGTTCGGCCAGGGCGTCCACCGCCTCGGCCACCTTGGTGTCCAATCCGGTATCCGGCACGAACATATCCGCCTGCCCGCTTGCCGCTCGATCGAGGGTCGAGAGAGTCACGCCGACCAGCCGGACGCGGCGCCGTGGCCGGTCTGCGTTCCGCAGCAGCTCACGGGCCACCGGCCAGATCTTCTCGACCGTGTTGACCGGGCTCTCCAGGGTACGCTG
>JBDHBK010000438.1:0-2629 GCA_039592635.1 Gemmatimonadota bacterium | reverse complement strand
AGGCCGTCTCCTCGCCGCGGTCGATCCTCTTCACCCGCTCGAGCTCGTAGTATCCTTCAGGATTGTCCGGGTCGGCGGCCCGCTCGAAGTCGGCGACGATCTCCATTCCGCCGGCCTCGAGCATCTGCATCACCATGGACGTGCCGGAACGGGGGAGCCCGGAAACCACGATGAGCGGCTCGCCGTAACGGACCCGCCGGTAGAGTTTGTGCAGGAATGATGACACGCCAGTCTTCCGTCCAATCTGAACGATGGCCGCCGTGCCCGGATGATACGCCGGTTGCGTGGAGGAATGCGAGGGTCGAGCCCGGCAAGTTGCCGCCGCTGGCGATCCTCGCGATCGCCGCATTACTGCTTGTCACCACCCCTTCGGCGGCCGCGGCCTACATCGGCCCCGGGGCGGGATTCGTCTTCGTAACCTCGTTCCTCGTGCTGCTCGTCAGCACTTTTCTGGCCTTTCTTTCCTTGCTGGCATGGCCCGTGAGAGCCTTGTGGCGGTTCGTGCGCCGCGCCGGGCGTCCAAAGCCGCGCGTCCGGCGGCTGATCGTGGTGGGCTACGACGGCCAGGATCCGAAGCTCACCGACCGGTTCATGGAGGAAGGGAAGCTCCCCAACTTCCAGGCCCTGGCCGAGGAGGGCTGCTATCACCGCCTCGCGAGCACGTTTCCGTCCGTCTCCCCCGTCGCCTGGTCTTCCTTCAGCACCGGAACGCATCCGGCGAAGCACAACATCTTCGACTTCCTCGATCGCGACCGCCGCACCTACCTGCCCGTTCTCTCGTCGACCCGGATAGGCAAGCCCAAGCGGGTGCTGAGAGTCGGCAGGTGGAAGATCCCTGTGGGCAAGCCACCCATCCGATTGCTGAGGCGGTCGAAGCCCTTCTGGACGATCCTCGGGGAACACGGGATCTGGAGTACGATTCTGCGCGTACCGATCACGTTTCCCCCGGACCGGTTCCACGGCGCCCAGCTCGCGGCCATGTGCGTGCCCGATCTGCTGGGCACCCAGGGAACGTTCACTCTTCTCTCGACACGCCCGCCCGGTGACCGCTTCAAGGAGGGGGGACGGCGCGTGCGGCTGGAGCCGGTGGCCGAATCGAAGGACGGCGCCTTCGGGGCCCGGCTCGAAGGCCCGCAGAACGAGCTGGCGGAAGACTCGCCCACCCTGTCCGTTCCCGTGAGAATCGAGGTGGGGCGGGATCCCGTCGGCGCCAATGTGTCAGTAGATGGCCAGGCACACGAGCTCGAGGTGGGCGAGCTCAGTGACTGGATCGAGGTCCATTTCCGGGCGGCGCCCGGGATCAAGGTGCGTGGCATTTGCCGTATGATGCTCACCGAGTTGGGCGAGCACGTCTCTCTGTACGTGACGCCCATCCATCTGGACCCCGAAAAGCCGGCCATGCCCATCTCCCATCCCGGCTACTACGCCACCTACCTGGCCAAGAAGCTCGGCCCGTTCGCCACTCTGGGCCTGGCCGAGGATACGTGGGCGCTCAACGAGGGCGTGATCGGTGACGGGGCCTTCCTCCAAATGACCTACGACATCGACCGCGAGCGCGAGGACCAGTTCTTCGCGGCCCTCGACCGTCTTCGCTCCGGCGCCCTCGTGTGCGTGTTCGACGCCACCGACCGTATCCAGCACATGTTCTGGCGCTACCTGGAGGAGGGCCACCCGGCCGCTTCAGAGACCAACGGGGACGGTCCTCCCGAGCACGCCGACGCGATCGAGGCCCTGTACCGGCACAACGACGCCATGCTCGGACGGATCCGGGAGAAGGTGACCGAAGAGGACCTGCTGGTCGTGCTTTCCGACCACGGCTTCAACTCCTTCCGACGCGGCGTCAACCTCAACGCGTGGCTGCGCGCGAACGGATACCTGGCTCTGAAGGAGGGTGGGGATGAAGCGGCGGAGTGGTTCCGCAGCGTCGATTGGTCGCGCACCAGGGCCTACGCACTGGGGCTGACGGGGCTGTACCTCAACCTGGAGGGCCGTGAGGCGCAGGGCACGGTCGCACGGGGCGAGCAGGAGGCCGCACTCAAGAGCGAGCTGATCGGGAAGCTGAGCGGGCTCGAGGATACCGAGCGGGGCGATACGGCCATCCGGGAGCTGTTCGACACGTCAGCCCTGTACTCGGGTCCCTACCTGGAGGCCGCGCCCGATCTCCTGGTCGGGTACGACGCGGGCTACCGCAGCTCGTGGGACGGAGCCACGGGAGTCGTGGGCGGGCCGGTCTTCGAGGACAACGTGAAGGCGTGGAGCGGGGACCACTGCATCGATCCCCGCCTGGTGCCGGGCGTGCTGTTCTGCAACGAGCCCATAGACGCGGATGACCCGGCCCTGATCGACCTGGCCCCGACGGCGCTGTGGGTTCTCGGCGTGGAGCCTCCGGCGTACATGGACGGGAAGGTCCTGTTCGAGGAGGACGACGGGTGAAGACCTGGCGGCGGAGCGCCCTGGCGGGTGTCGTGGCGGGCGCGGCTCTCGTCCAGGCCGGCTGCGGTGACAGCGGCCCCGGGGCCCACGACACGAGCGTCATCGTGCTGGGCTTCGACGGGATGGATTGGGAACTCGCCAATCGCCTGATGGACGAGGGCAAGCTCCCCGCTCTCGCCGCATTGGCAGCACGGGG
>JBDHBK010000437.1:0-2650 GCA_039592635.1 Gemmatimonadota bacterium | reverse complement strand
GTGCCAATCATGAACCGGGGACGAACCGAATGCGCCTTCAGACGAGAGCGTTCGCCATGGCGACCGGGGCGCTGGCAAGCGCTGCCGTCTTCATGGTGACACTGCTCGCGCTGGCGGTTTTTGGCAGGGGCGCCGACCCGGGCCTGCTGGCGGGGTTCCTCTTCGGGTATACGATCAGCGTGGAGGGAGCTTTCGTCGGTGCCATGTGGGCCTACGCATACGGATTCATGGTGGGTGCAGCCTTCGCATTCACCTACAACATCGCCGTGATTCCCCCGGCACCGCCTCTCGTCGATTGGGACGTGGCGGAACCGGGAGAGGAGAGCTGACCATGCCCTGGTGGAGCTTTCTGACCGGAGCGAGTGGCAAGGAAGAAGGTCGCCCCGACTACTACCGGGAAGGCCTCGAACTGGCCCAGGAAGAGCGCTATCACGAGGCGCTCACGTCGCTGAGGCTGGCCCTCCGGGAGCATCCTGGGGACGTTGCCACGCTGGAGCAGATGGCGATCGTCTACACTCGCATGGGGATGACCGACGAGGCCATCAAGATGTACCAGCGGGCGCTGGAAAAGGACCCGGATAGCGCCGGTGCCCACTACGGCATTGCCTTTCTGTACCTGAATCGGGGGCGTGATACCGAGGCGGCGGTACACCTGGACGCCTTCCTCAGGTCGGGAGCCGAGTTGCCGGGGTCGGAGAAACACGCAAGCCATGCCCGGGAAACCCTGGAGCGGCTGCGCTCAAAGGATACCGAGGCGGCTCCGCCCGAGCAGACGCCGTCACCCGATGCCGGATAGCGCTCCCCTGCCGAAGCGAGAGGCGGCGCGGCCGTTCGACTTCGGGCCCGGAACACTGATCGACGTCTTTCGCCACGGGCTCGAGCTGAACCCCGACCGCAAGGCGCTCACCTGCCGACACGAAGACGGTACATGGCGTTCCCTGACGGCTGGAGAAGCCGCGGAACGCATCCGTCACATCTCCCGCTCTCTTCTTGCGGGAGACCTCGAGCCCGGCGATCACGTCGCCATCCTGTCCAACACGCGCATGGAGTGGGCTCTGGCGGATTGGGCCTGCATCATGTCGGGCCTCGTGGTGGTGACCGTATACCCGACGCTGCCGGCCGATCAGGTTCTCTACATCCTGAAGGACTCCGGCGCCAAGGCCGTGTTCGTGGAAGACGGCGACCAGCTGGCGAAGGTGCTGCAGGTGCACGATCGCCTGGAGAAGCTGAGTCGCGTCTTCGTGATCGATCCCCCGGAAGACGACCACGTCGTCGATCACGCGGGTCTCCAGGTGCGCTCGCTCGACCAGGTCGAGCGGGCTGGACGGTCCGGGGGCGGGCGAGATGCCGGATGGGCTGACGCCGCTGCGGCGGTTCGCCCCGAGGATACGGCAACCCTCGTCTATACGTCCGGAACGACGGCCCAGCCGAAGGGAGTGATGCTCAGTCATCACAACCTGTTCACCAACACCATCGCGGCCACGATGGTGCTTCCGATCACGGAGCAGGACAGGGTGCTGAGCTGGCTGCCTCTCTCGCACACGTTCGAGAGGCTGGCCGGGCACTACCTGATGTGGTACTCCGGGGCGGAAATCGCCTACGCCGGGTCCGTCACGACGGTGGCGCGCGACATGGTCGAGACCGGGCCCACGTTCGTGGTCGGCGTGCCGCGCCTGTACGAGAAGTTCTACGACGCGGTGATGGCGGCGGTGGAGGAAGGAGGAGCCGCGAAGAAGGTCATCTTCCGCGCGGCCAAGTGGGTGGGCGACCGTCGGGCCGACCGCATTCTCGCGCGTCAACCGGTGGGGCGGGTGCTCGAGGGAGCGTACGGGGTAGCGGAACGGCTCGTGTTCCGGAAGCTGCACGAACGCACAGGCGGACGAGTGCGCTTCTTCGTTTCCGGCGCCGCGCCGCTGTCAGCCGAGATCGCCCGCTTCTTCTATTCCGGTGGCCTGATCGTGCTGGAGGGATACGGTCTCACGGAAACATCACCCGTGACCAACGTCAATCCGCCCGACGACGTTCGGTTCGGGTCGGTTGGCCCGCCGGTGGCGGGGACGGAGATCCGGATCGCGGACGATGGAGAAATCCTGATTCGTGGGCCGCAGGTCATGCAGGGCTACTACGGTCGACCGGAGGCGACGCGCGAGGCGATCAGTGAAGAGGGGTGGTTTCATACCGGGGACATCGGGGAATTGGACCCGGACGGCTACCTCAGGATTACGGATCGCAAGAAGAACATCCTCGTCACGGCGGCGGGCAAGAACATCGCTCCGCAACCCATCGAGGAGCTGATTGCCCGCTCGCCCTACGTGGAGCAGGTCGTACTGCTTGGCGATCGGCGCAAGTTCCCGCTCGCCCTGGTGGTGCCCAGCTTCCAGGCTTACAAGACCGCATTCCCCGGCCGGCCGATATCGGAATCCGATATGGAAGAGCTGGAAGATGATTCGGACCTGCTGAGCCTCATGAACGAGGAGGTGCTCTCGCGGGTCTCATCCTGTGCCCGACACGAGCGCCCGAAACGCGTTCTCATCACGGGAAGTCAGTTCACCGTAGAGGGGGGCGAACTGACGCCGACGCTCAAGGTGAAGCGACGCGTGATCGAGCAGCGATACGCCGATCGGATTGAGGAGATCTATCGCCTGGTAGA
>JBDHBK010000436.1:0-2662 GCA_039592635.1 Gemmatimonadota bacterium | reverse complement strand
CCCGGACCCGGAGGGTGTTGTGACCTGGTTTCTGATTCTCCTGGCGATCGTCGCCATTGTCGGCATCACCATGTACAACTCGCTCGTGAAGATGCGAACCCAGGCCCGCGGAGCGTGGGCCGACATTGACGTTCAGCTCAAGCGCCGTTGGGACCTGATCCCCAACCTGGTGGAGACCGTGAAGGGCTACGCCAGCCACGAGAAGGACACTCTCGAAGCCGTGATCGAAGCCCGAAACAGGGCCATGTCAGCTTCCGGACCGGCGGACAAGGCGCAGGCAGAGAACATGCTGAGTGGCGCGCTGAAGTCTCTGTTCGCCCTCTCCGAAGCATATCCGCAGCTTCGCGCCGTCGAGAGCTTCACCAGCCTGCAGGGTACGCTCGGGGAGATCGAGGACGCGGTGCAGAATTCCCGCCGGTACTACAACGCGGTCGTGCGGGATTACAACACCAAGGTAGAGCAGTTTCCGTCGGTTCGCGTGGCCAACGCCTTCCGGTTTCAGAAGGAGGAGTTCTTCGAACTGGACGACGAGGCGCAGCGTGACGCCCCGACGGTCAGCTTTGGCGAGAGCGGGGCTTGACCGGGGGGTAGACCGGTGACGTCCGCCCTGCCGACAAGGGTCCTCCGCCCGGCGTTCGCCGCGGCGTGCCTGGCGTTGCTGTCCGCTCCCGTCGGCCTGCCGGCCGCGGGCCCGGGTACTACCACCAGCGGCATCAGCACCGTCCGTTCCTGGCGCGTCGAGGACTTTCACGCCGACGTCCACGTCCTCCGAAGCGGTTACATCGAAGTCGTCGAGACTCTCAGGGTGCGTTTTGAAGGTTCGTACAACGGGATATTCCGGACCATCCCGATCGAGTATCGGACGCGCGCCAACCTGAACTACACCCTGGGCCTCGAAGTGCTGAGCGTGGAGGACGAGGGAGGCCAGGGGCTGCGCTACGAAACGAGCCGTGAACGGCACTACAGGAAGATCAAGGTCTGGGTCCCCGGAGCGTCGAACGCGGTTCGCACAGTCGTCATCCGCTACCGGGTCGACAACGGTCTCCGCTTCTTCGAGGAAGACGACCAGGCGTGGGACGAACTGTATTGGAACGTCACGGGTGACGAGTGGCCCGTCCCGATCGAGCGGGCGAGCGTCAGCGTTCGCCTGCCGGCCCAGGTGACCGGGGTCCGCGCGCGCGGCTTCACCGGCGGCTACGGGTCCACGGAGGAGTCCGTGGAAGTGGGGATCTCGGACCATGTCGTGACCGTCCGGTCTACGCGCGGTCTCGGAATTCACGAGGGCCTCACGGTGGCGATCGCCTGGGACTCGTTCATCACACGAACGGCCGCCGCCTCACAAGGCGGTAATGAACCACAGGCGGCCCTGTCCGGCGAGTACCTGATACGGCGGCCCACCGTGTGGGACCTGATTCTCAGGTTCTTTCGCAGCAACTGGCCGCTCCTGATCCCGTTCCTGGCGCTCTTCGCGATGCTCCGCATCTGGCGCCGCCACGGGCGCGACCCTCAGCGACGGGCCATCGCTCCCATGTACGAACCACCGCCGGGTCTCACCCCGTCGGAGGTGGGAACGCTGGTGGACAACCGGGTCGATCTGCGGGATGTGACGGCGATGCTGGTAGATCTCGCGGTCCGCGGCTACCTGGTCATCGAAGAAACCGAACAGGAGAAGTTCCTGGGATTGATGAAGGAGAGAGACTACGTCCTGGAGCTGCGGAAGGGGGGCGAGGACCTCTCGGGTTTGAAGAGTCACGAGCGAAAACTGGTCAGGGCCGTGTTCGGTTCCCCGCGGGCGGGAGACCGCGTCCAGATGTCCGATCTCGAGAACGAGTTCTACAAGGACCTTCCGGGGATCAAGGAAGGTATCTTCTCCGAACTGATGGACCTCAAGTTCTATCGAAGCCGCCCCGATCGGGTGCTCGGCCTGTGGGTCGGTATAGCGATCGCGACCGGTCTGCTGGTAGGCGGAGGGGGCCTGGTGCTCGCGACCCGATTCGGCATGGCCCCGCTGACGACCGTGCTGGCCGGGGCTTTCACGGGCGCCATCGTCCTGGGATTCGGGATCTTCATGCCCGCCCGGACCGTTGCCGGGACGCGGGCCCTGGAAGCCGCCCTGGGCTTCGAGGAGTTCCTGCAGCGGGTAGAGTCGGACCGGTTCAAGAAGATGATCACCGGACCGGAGATGTTCGAGCGCTACCTTCCCTACGCCATGGCTCTCGCCGTTGAGAAGAAGTGGGCCGCAGCCTTCGCGGACATCTACAGCGAGCCGCCCGACTGGTACAGGGGCACCGGATACCGTGGCTTTCACCCGACCCTCTTCGTGAACGATCTCTCCGGAATGACTCAGCACGCCGCGACTGCCATGACCTCGGCGCCGCGAAGCTCCGGCGGATCCGGGTTCTCCGGCGGCGGCGGCGGGGGCTTCTCGGGCGGTGGTTTCGGGGGAGGCGGAGGCGGGGCGTTCTGACCGATTCCACAGCTACAGCGCGGAGACGCCGCGGCATGTACTTTGCCCGCGTCGGCGGGAGCGCCCACACGGGCGTCCGTCCTGAACGATCACCTGTTCGTCAGCATTTCATGCGGAGGAAGTGATGTCATTCTCGGTTGGCAATAGAACGTCCATTCGTACGGCACTCCTGGCCGTCATGCTCATGTCCGCGGC
>JBDHBK010000435.1:0-2662 GCA_039592635.1 Gemmatimonadota bacterium | reverse complement strand
GCGAATCGAGTCGCTGGAGGCGCTGCTGGGGGTGGCCGACATCGTCAGCCTGCACCTGCCACTGACAGCTGAAACTCGCGGGGTCATGGACGCGGGACGGCTTGCGGCCATGAAACAGGCCTCGATCCTCGTGAACACGGCGCGCGGCGCGTTAGTCGACCAGGGTGCGCTTGCCGAGGCGCTCCGCTCGGGCCAGCTGGCGGCCGCGGGCCTGGACGTGTTCGAGAACGAGCCCCAGATCCCGGCCGAGCTTCGAGATCTGCCCAATTGCTTCGCGCTGCCGCACCTGGGGAGCGCCACCCGGGAGGCCCGCCAGGCCATGTGGGACCTGGCGGCGGCGAATGCACGCGCGGTGCTTTCGGGAGAAGAGCCGCCGACGCCGGTCGTCTAGCCGGCGACGCCGGATTTGCACGGCGTGTCGCTTCCCTTATACTGACTTGGAGGCTTCCGTCGTACCCAAGCGGAGAACCGACTGTGTCCGACCTACTCTCTCGCCTGAGTGGTGCACTGGCTGATCGTTACGCGGTTGAGCGTGAAATAGGCCGCGGCGGCATGGCGACTGTGTACCTTGCCACGGACGTGAAGCACAATCGAAAGGTGGCGCTGAAGGTCCTCCACCCTGAGCTCGCTGCCTCGGTGGGCCACGGTCGCTTTCTGCGCGAGATCGAGATCGTGGCCGGCCTCACCCACCCGCGAATCCTCACCCTGATTGACTCCGGCGACGCCGACGGTCTCCTCTTCTTCGTCATGCCTTACGTGGAAGGAGAGACGCTCAAGGAAAGGCTGGCGCGGGAGGGAGCGCTTCCGATCGAGGAATCGCTCAAGATCGCACGGGAAGTGGCCGACGCCCTGGCGTACGCGCACGAGAAGGGCGTGATCCACCGGGACATCAAGCCGTCGAACATCCTGTTCGAGGCTGGCCATGCGGTGATATCGGATTTCGGGGTGGCACG
Source organism: Gemmatimonadota bacterium (assembly GCA_039592635.1). GTDB lineage: Bacteria > Gemmatimonadota > Gemmatimonadetes > Palauibacterales > Palauibacteraceae > Benthicola. The sequence continues at coordinate 1,709 of JBDHBK010000435.1, read as the reverse complement.
CGCCGTCGGCGTGGCGGGAGAGGCGGACGCGACGGCGGCGGGCATGACGGTCGGGACACCGAAGTACATGAGCCCCGAGCAGGCAAGTGGGGGTGACGTGGACGGGCGGGCCGACGTGTACGCGCTGGGTTGCGTGCTGTGGGAGATGCTGGCGGGCGACGCGCCCTTCGACGGGCCGACGCCACACGCAATCCTGGCCCTGAAATCCTCGGACTCGACACCGAGCCTGCGGGTCCGGCGCCGAAGTGTGCCGCCGGAGGTGGACGGAGTGATCGCGACCGCGATGGCGCCGCAGGCGGCGGACCGGTACCAGACGGCCAGGGAATTCGAGCAGGCGCTTGCCGCGCCGGAGGCGGCCCGCCGGCGCCTGCCAAGGCGCCGCGCTGGGATGCGCGCCCGCATGGTGGCGGTCGCTGCCGCCGTCGTCGCCGTCGTCGCCGGCGCCTGGTGGATCACTCGGACCGTCCCCGAGGCGGGCGCGGCGGACTTCGTCTCGATGGCGGTCCTTCCGATCGAGAACCTCACGGGCGACCCCGCGCAGGACTACTTCGTGGCGGGCATGCAGGATGCGCTCATCGGTCAGCTCGGGAAGCTGAGCGGATTCAGGGTCATTTCCCGCAGCTCGGTCCGGCGGTACGCGGACTCCGACAAATCGATTCCCGAGATTGCGGGCGAACTCGGGGTCGAATACCTGATCGAGGCGTCCGCCACCCGGGACGGTGAGGGCGTGCATGTCGAAGTCCACCTCGTCGAAGCCATGCCCGAAGAGCGCCAGGTGTGGACGGAGGGATACGACGGGGACATGGAGAACGTGCTGGAGATGCACGGCCAGGTCGCCAGGGCCATCGCCGGGGCCCTCGACGTGGAGGTGAGCCTGGAAGAAGAGGCCCAGCTTTCGGGTACGCGACCCGTGAACCCGGATACCTACGAGGCCTACCTGCGGGGGATGTACTTCATCAGCGAGGGAACGCCCGAAGGCATCATGACGGGGCTCGCCTTCCTGCATGAGGCGACGGAGACCGACCCCGGCGACGCTATGGCGTGGGCGGGGCTGGCCACGGGCTACGCCCTGGTCGGTCACGGGCCGGCGGCCCCGCCGGATGCCTGGATACGAGCGCGTGCCGCGGCGGAGAGGGCCATCGGGCTGGATTCCATGCTTGCCGAGGGCCATGCCGCCATGGCGGACGTCAAGCTGTACTACGATTGGGATTGGGCGGGCGCGGAAGAGTCGTTTCTCAAGGCTGACGAGCTGAACCCCAACCTCGCGATGAATCGGTTCCATTACGCCTGGTACCTCCTCCTGGTGGGACGGTGGGAGGAGGCCCTCGAGATACATGAACTCGGACAGGACCTGGATCCCCTCACGTCACAGATGACGTCGATTCTTGGATGGGCCTACCTCTACCCGGGACAGACCGACAAGGCGATCGAGGAGGCACGGAAGGGGCTGGCCCTCAAACCCGACGGCATGTTCGGGCTGGCCACGCTGGGCGCAGCGTTCGCCGAGGAGGGACGGTACGGCGAGGCGATCGGCACGCACGAGCGGATGGCCGAACTGTATCCCGTCTGGCGCTGGCTCCTTGGACGTACCTACGTACAGGCGGGCCGCACCGAGGACGCCCGGCGGATCGCGGCGCAGCTGGAATCCGAGGAACAGACTTCGATGAGTGCCTTCGGGCTCGCGGTTCTGTACGCGAGTCTTGGTGAGA
>JBDHBK010000434.1:0-2665 GCA_039592635.1 Gemmatimonadota bacterium | reverse complement strand
AGGATCCCCTTACGGTCCTCGACAACCGGTTCCTGGTGGCTCTCGGGCACCAGGTGGGGGCGGCCCTGGCGAACGCCGATCTGGTACGGCGGCTGGAGGATCGTACCGACGACCTGGAGCGACTCGCCGCCCGGATGGTGGAGCAGCACGAGGACGAGCGCCGCCGGCTGTCCCGCGAGCTGCATGACGAGAGCGCCCAGGTGTTTGCGGCCGTGAAGCTCCAGCTCGGGCTCCTCCGGGAGTCGGCCACGCCGCAGCAGGAGCCGGCCCTCGACATGGCGGTTGACCTGGTGGGATCCGGCATCCGGAGTATCCGGGAAGTGGCCCGCGACCTCAGGCCGTCACTTCTCGACGATCTTGGCCTGAGACCGGCTCTGCAGGCGCTGGCGCACGACTTCGAAGCCAAGACCGGCATCGAGACGAAGCTGGCGGCTCCGGGCAGCCTTCCCGCACTGTCGCCCGAATCGGAACTCGCCCTGTTCCGCACCATGCAGGAAGGCCTGTCCAACGTAGCCCGTCATTCCGGCGCTTCGGCCGTGACCGTTACGCTGGCCCAGCAGGATGGTGAGCTGCTGCTAAGCGTGAAGGATGACGGCCAGGGCCTCACGGGCGAGAGCAGCGCCGAGGAACATCTCCGCTCGCGAACCGGCGTCCTTGGAATGCGTGAGCGGGTTGCGCCGCTGGGGGGCACCGTTGAACTGTCGGACCCGGACGATGGGGGGGCGCAGCTGGTGATTCGCCTTCCCGTGGCGTCGCCCGCCGATTCCGAACCGGCGACGGAAGCGATGTCGAGAACGCCCGGCCACCTGGAGAAGCCCCAATGAGTGACGAGAAGATCCGCATACTGCTGGCCGACGATCACGCGCTGGTGCGGGAAGGCATTCGCCGGGTTCTGGAGGAAGACCCCGACTTCGAGGTCGTGGCGGAAGCCGCTGACGGAGAGGAAGCGATGGCTCTCGCCCGTGAACATCGTCCGGACGTAGCGGTCGTCGACATCTCGATGCCCGGCGCCTCGGGCTTCGAAGTGACCGCACGGCTGCAAGCCGAGCTCGCCTCGGTACACGTGCTCATCCTGAGCATGCACGACGATGTCGAGTACGTGATGCGAGCGGTCCGGGCCGGAGCGAGGGGGTATCTGCTGAAGGACGAGGCGGGCCCCTCCCAGCTGCGGGAGGCGGTACGTGCGGTGCACTCCGGGAGTTCTTTCTTTACCTCTGCGGTCGCCGCCCGGCTGGCCGCCGGCCTCAGGGGAGACGACGAGCAGCAGGGGCCCGGCGTGGACGTGCTTACGGCGCGCGAGCTCGATGTGTTGAAGGGAATCGCCGCCGGCCTGAGCAACAAGCAGATCGCGGCAGATCTCGGAATCAGTCGCCGGACCGTGGAAAGTCACCGCGAGAGCCTGATGCGGAAGCTGGACATCCGGACCGTCGCGGGGTTGACCCGTTTCGCCCTCGATGCGGGACTTCTCGACGACGCGGCTCCCTACTAGATCGGCTGCCGCTCCTGATCCTCACAGCCGGCCTCCCTTTCGGTAGCCCACGGGACATATTGTTGTATCCCGTACAATTCCGGACCACTTTTCAGTAGAATTGCGAGTTTTCGTCCCACTGGCACGCCGGTAACGTATGCCCACGCTCTCCTTTGTAGGCCGGCGGGAGCGGCCGATCGGTCGCTCCGCCGGAATAACAGGCCCCCAAGGGCGTCACTGGAGGTAACCGTGTCTAATTCACCCGCTGAACCGGCGGGAGGTCTTCAACGAGTCGCCTTGTTCGGACTCCTCTTTGCATTCCTTCTCGCACCGAAGTCAGCATTCTCGCAGGAAACTCCCGAGGCCGAGCCGGACAGCGTCACCGCCAAGCCGGTCATCATGCAGCCGCTCGCCGTCACGGCCACGCGGGACCCGAAGGAACTGTTCGTCATCGCGGCGCCCGTGTCCGTTCTGGACACGCTGGCCCTGCGCACGGTCTCGCCGAACACGGCGTCGGACATCCTCAAGGGACTGCCCGGCATCGACGTCAACGGCGTGGGCACCAACCAGACGCGGCCCACGATCCGGGGCCAGCGCGGCCAGCGGATCCTCCTGCTGGAGGACGGACTCCGTCTGAACAACGCTCGTCGTCAGCAGGACTTCGGCGAACTGCCCGCGATCGTGGATATCAATAACGTGTCCCAGGTCGAGGTCGTGCGGGGACCGGCGTCCGTCCTGTACGGGACCGACGCCATCGGCGGCGTCGTCAACCTCCGCACCGCGGACGTGCCCTCCCTGGGCGCCGGCGACATGTACGGAGGCCGGGTCACGTTCATGTATCGCGACGAAGGTGAGCAGGTTCGTCCGACCATGGACCTGTTCGGTCGGATCGGTAAGGTCGGGTTCCGGGGCAGCGCTTCGTACCGTAACGCGAAGAACTACTTTGCTCCGTCGGGCAGCTTCGGCGACATCACGCTCGGCGACAACACCGAGGTGAACGATACGGGTGTCGAGGATCAGAACTACAGTCTTCTGCTCGACTACAGCTTCAACCAGAATCACAACGTCTTCGTGAAGGGCGAGTACTACAACGCCAAGGACGCGGGTTTCGGCTACGTGTCCAACGATGACCTGGGCACTCCGAACGACGTATCGATCGTCATCCAGTATCCGGACCAGACCGTCGGCAAGCTGACC
>JBDHBK010000433.1:0-2675 GCA_039592635.1 Gemmatimonadota bacterium | reverse complement strand
GGATGGTCTCGGGCGAGGAATCGATCATGGCCCGCGAGGCCGACATCATCGCGGCGTGGAGAGCCCGCGGATAGGGGGTTTCAGCCCGAACCGGGCCTGGCGACCCGGAACAACTTGATGTACTGGACCTCGAGCTCGTCCCGGTCCACACCGACGAGGTAATCGTCTCCGATCTCCAGGATCCGAACGGGCGGGACCGAGACCGGCCCGATCTGTTGTCCGGCAGGAGTGAAGACGAGGTACCGGTCGACCTCGTCATGGCTGTCCACCGCGGGTGTCTTCACCCACAGGTATCCGGCCCGATCGAGGACGTGGTCTGTGTAGGGCGGGTACTCCGCCGGAGCAGAGACTTGCGACAGAATCCGGTCAGCGTCTTCCGTCGTCATCTTCTGCTCATAGAGCTCGGTCATAGAATCGCGCCAAGATCGTGGGGCCGGATCGTCCGGTCTCACAGGTATTCTCTCCACCTCCCACCGAACCACGACCCATGTTCCCTCCGGCTCCAGGCAGAGTATCTGCGGCTTCGCCTGCTCGCCGATGCACAACCGTGCCTCGTTGGGCTGGATAGCGATCGTCGTTCGCCGGGCGAGTGGCGGGGCCACGGGAAACGAGCCCTTCGGCAACCGCACGGACACCTGCTCGGTGTCGCGGAAGAACAGAATCGTGTCGATGGCCGATTGGTCGGCCGCGACGCGCAGCGCTCCCGCCTGAGGGCGAAATCGACCTGCGGGCAGGTCGCTGGTCTTGAAGATGAGCCTGACGATCAGGTCGCCGTTGCTCAGGAGGAGTCCCGACGCCGGATACAGGGGAGGCTCGACAGCCTTCCCGATGTCCTCCCGGCTGAACGTGGCGACTCCCTCGAGCTCTCCAGTCGGATCGAACTCCGTGACACGGAAGGTCGCGTCGTCCCAAACCAGTACCGAACCGTCGTCGCGGATCAGGACCTGGGAGGGCCTCATGAATTCGCCGGGCCCGGATCCCTCTCCTCCAAGTAGTCGCAGCAGTCTCCCTTCAGGATCGTAGGTTCGCACGGTGGCGGAGCCTGCATCCGCCACGACCAGACGACCGTCTGGAGCCAGCGCGGCAGCCGAGATATCGGAGAACTGGTAGGCAGGGTTTCCATCCAGCACGCCCAGCACGCGGGAGGGTTCAGTCGCGACGACCCATGAACCCCGGGGACCCGCAGTTGCGGGCGGGGCGGACTCGGATTGACACCCCTGTACGAGGAACAGCACGACGGCCGTCGTCGAACGGACGAACTGCGTCGATCTCAGGGCTCGTCCTCGAGGTCGAGCGCCTCTCGCGCTTCTCTCACGCTGTCCTCGGGCACATAGAGCGTTACGCCGCGTACCGAGGAGCCGGAGTGGCCCAGGCCGAAGATGCCCGCGGCACCGCGCCGGTCGATGCGGCTGAGAATGCCGGCGGATTCGAGGCGACCGGCCGCGATCTCCGCTTCATACACGGCGCCGAATTCGACGAGGGCAACCCACGCGAGCTCACGCTGATTTTCCATCGGTGCGCCCTACTCTCCCGGCTGGACCACGTCATCGCCCTCGGTGAGCATGCGATGGACAGGGGCCGCCGCCTCCCTGGTCAGGACTTCTTCGATCCCGTCGATCGTAATGGCGTACTGCCCGCTCTGCAGGATTTCGATCCATCCTCGCTTCTTCATGTACCAGAAGGGAAATTCGAGGTGTTCACGCGGAACGCCGAGCTTTCTTTCCAGGTCGATCGAGCCCACACCACCGGACTCAGGGTTGTTGCGTCGGGCTGCGTAGAGCAGCGAGAGTACTCCGCTGAATATCTTCTGGTCCTCCTGGTGGCTTCCGCGCGTGGCCGCCTGGTCGAACACCTGCCACTGCATGCTCTTATGCTTGTCGTACTGCACGTCGAATGCGGCGCGGCGGGCCGGGTCCGTCAGCACCTCGTAGGCCTCATGGACCTCCCGAAACGTGTCCTCGCTCCCTGAATCCGGGTTGTCCGGGTGATAGCGCTTCGCCATCAGGCGGAATACGCGCTCCAGCGTATCGCTGTCCGCATTCTGGCTGAGCTGCAGGACCTCATAATGGTCGACAAACGGAGTTTCACTCACCTGGAGACCCCCTCAATGGGTACGATTCTGTATCGACATCAGCATTCACCGCATCGCACTGATCGTGCCACAATGAGCAATCGCGAGAGAGGCGTGCAAGGGCTCTTACTTCTCCAGGGTCGCCATGGTGAGCTGCTGGATCAGAGGGACGCTCTCCGGCGAGAGGGTGAAGAAGACGAGGATGTCCGTGTCCGAGCCATCGATCACGAACGAACCGCGCAGCTGGTTCTCCGGAACCAGTTCACGGACGCCCTGAATGTCACCCGCTTGCTCGAAAAGCGCCCGGGAGTGAAGCACGATATCACTCAGTCGGCTGTCTCTGAAGAAGTTCTCCGCGAAGATCCCCGACTCCCTGGCACCTTCCCAGTCCGGAAGGAGATCCACGAGCTGGTTCTTCCGCATCTCGAGCACGTCAGGGACGGGAAGAGCGCGTGGCTCGAGGCCGGCGGTGGCGATGATCCCATCGATGATCGCGGTATTGAGTGTACTGGTTCCCCCGTAGGTGATGTTGTCGAACGACATCACGGCGAGTCCGTACTGGGGCACCATCGTCCAGTTACTCCCGAATCCGGGCAGTCCTCCG
>JBDHBK010000432.1:0-2677 GCA_039592635.1 Gemmatimonadota bacterium | reverse complement strand
TGAAGTCCACACCCCTGGGAACGACTACCGACGACATGCAGTCCTCCATGATGTAGATCTTCCCTGCCATCTCCGGGTCGCGGGCCTGGATTGCGGTAAGGAGATCGTGCAGCGTCCAGGCCACGCAGTGACTCGCAGCCTGCCCCGCGACGACCACCGCGTCGAACTCCATCAGGTGATCGAACAGGGCGAGGTTCGGAGACGCGATGCGCTCGTTGTCGGGGCCGAGCGTCACTTCGGGGCTGAGAACCGAGTAGTTCTCCGTCAGTGGAATCCCTCCCTTGACCTCGAAGCGAGCGGCCGTCTGACGGGCGATGCTGTGGAAAAAAACGGCCTCGTCCACCGCCGAGACGAGCGCGTGGCCGATGCTGCCGAGCATGGCGTGGTACGGCCACACCATCAGCGGATACCGCCCCTCGGTCACGCGACGCACGTAGTGCCTTGCGTACTTCCGGAGCCACTCCACGTCTCCGCCCGCCAGGGAATCGGCCACCGCCGGATTGGGACACCATCGACCCTCTTCCACATCGGCAAGGGTGATCTCCGTCTGCCCGCCGACCGGGTGGTCTCCGTCCTCGTCCACCCAGAATACGGGGTGGAAGATCTGCAGCGCCGTGTGCGTATCGAGAGTGGCCGTGATTTCCGTCACCACGTCCAGGTGGCGGTAGATGAAACTGCACAGGCGGGTGTTGTCATCTACCGCACCACGACCCGACCGTCCCGCCACGAACAGCTCGTATCCCGGAACGCAGAACGTATTCTGGCAGTCCACGAGCAGGAGACCGATCCTCGGGTCATCGTCGGAGGGATGGCCGATGCCGTGCGCCCCCGCCCAGGCCTCCGCCTCCGGCGCCCGGTTGGCATAGTCGACGCGCCAGATTTCACCGGTGCGGGCCCCGTCGAAGTGTGGCGGGATCGGCAGTTCAAGCACCATTCACCTCCGCATCGAGCCGCTCAAGCAGCTGCCAGTTTACGCTTATGAGTCGGGGGTTTTCCCACACCCCGCGACCGACCTTGGCCTGCGGGCGTCCGTCTACTTCGACCACGTCCGCCGTGAAGTCGAAGTCGGTCACCACACCGTCTTCCTCGCACCCGTGACCCAGGATACTGCTCCCGACTCCGTAGGCGGCGATCGGCATATCGAGCGCCGCGAACCGCCTGATTTTCCTCGGTGTGAAACCACCGGAGACCATGATCCCGACGTAGTTGAATCCCTCGGCGTCCAGCGCCTCCCTGACCTTACGAACCAGGTGCGGGTTGACCCCCGCGAGGCTTTCCCTGCCCCACAGGTCCGGGTCGTCCATGAGGGCGCGGTCCACCAGCTTGCCACTGGTATCGAGCCGCACGCCGAACAGCACCCGGTCCCCGAACTCGTCACGCATGGCGCGGGCAACGGCCAGCGAGTCACCGACGCAGTCGTTGCCGTAATCTACCAGGCTGACGATCGGCACGTACGGTTCCTCGTCCCTCACGTAACGGGCGAAGGACAGGGTGGCCTCGACCACGTCGCCGCCGAACGCCGCGATCATGGCGTGCGGCATCGTGCCCACTCCCTCCCCACCCCACCACGAGGCTCCGGCATCGCTCGACACGTCTCCCCCACCGCCCACCCGGGCAGCGTACCCGTCGGGAGTCTGGATTCGCCAGTCGTCGTGGCGCGGGGCGAAGTAGATCACGGGTACGCCCGCTGCCGCGTCCACCGCCCGGCCCGCGTTGGTGGCGATGAGCGTGCGTCGGGCGAGGACCCCGTCGAGGGTGGTCTCCAGGTGGGCGAAAGCTCGGTACCGGCCGCGGATGCGGAACGCCACTTCCCAGGGCTCGATCCGATCACCGTCGTGCAGGGTCTCCACCTCGAGGTCCGCGTAGTCGAACCCCTGTGCCAGCTGGGTCTGGAGCATTCTCACACATTCGAAGGTGCCGGCCAGCACGCCATGCCGTTTGGCGAAGAACTGGAGGTTCACCACCGGGTCGCGACCCGCGTGCGCGAGCGTGCGCGCCGTCCGAACGAAGTAGCGATCGGACAGCCAGCCGTCACGGATTCGCGAATCGAACTGGAACAGGTCCGCCGGGAAGCGGGTGAGCTCCTCGTGGAACAGCTGTGTACGCTCGGAACTCACCCGTCCGGCCCCCTCAGCGGTAGCGTTCGGTGGTTTCTCGCGCCCCGTCCTCGCAGCTCGGCCATTCGGCGGGCTCACCCGTCCGGAAGTCGACCACACTCGCCCGCAGGTCACGCGATACGCGCTCGTCTTCAGACGCGAGGTACGCCAGCATGGCCACCAGGGTCGCGTTGTTCTGGATGTTGTCCCACACGATCTTGTCGAAGGTGTCCAGAGTCGTGTGCCACGTGTACCCGAAGTAGTCCCAGCTGCTCGACCCGAGTCCGAACGTCGGCGCCCCGGAACAGATGAAGGACGCGTGATCGCTTCCTCCTCCGCTGGGTGAGCCGGGGAAGCTGAGGTCGATCTTGCCCGTGATATCCCTGGGAACCCTCGACATCCAGTCCGCGAGATTCGCCGACGCGCTAACTATGCCCATCGCTGACGCCCTGGCGATCTGCCCGGTCCCGTTGTCCTGGTTGAAAGCGGCCTGAAGGCCCTCGATGACCTCGGGGTGATCGAACACGAACGCCCGGGACCCGTTGAGTCCCTGTTCCTCGCTGGCCCACAGACCCACCAGG
>JBDHBK010000431.1:0-2677 GCA_039592635.1 Gemmatimonadota bacterium | reverse complement strand
CTCTGCCGTATCTTCTGGGGCTCCGTCGTGGCGAACACGAAGATCACACGGGGAAGTGGCTCCTCGAGGATCTTCAGCAGCGCGTTCCACGCCTCCCGCGTAAGCATGTGCGCTTCATCGATGATGTAGACCTTGTAGCGACTCTCGTCGGACGGTGCGTACATGGCGCGCTCGCGGAGGTCTCGAGCATCGTCGACGCCACGGTTGCTCGCGGCATCGATCTCGACCACGTCCAGCGAAGTCCTGCCGGACCAGATGCTCGTGCAGGACTCACATTCGCCGCACGGCTCTCCGTCCTTGCGATCCGGACAGTTGAGCGCCATCGCGAGAACGCGAGCGGCCGTAGTCTTGCCAATGCCCCTGGGTCCACAGAACAAGTATGCGTGCGCTGCTCGCTCGGTCTCGACGGCCACACGAAGAGTCGAGGCCACGTGATCCTGCCCGACGAGATCTGCGAACTGACGGGGTCTGTGAGTCCTGGCCAGTGCTGTTCTGTACATGGGGCGCAAGCTACCGCCCGGGAGGCACCGTCGAAAGCGGAAAGATGGTGTGAGGACGATATGGCCGCATGCGGTCCGCCAAACAGGCGCAAGAGAAACCCCAGGCGGACCGTGGCGACCTTTACACGCTTACCGCTGCTACCTTCACGGTCCTGACGGGATTCACGCGCTCCAGCCCCACGGGCCTGGGGCGAAGCGAAGGTATCGGTCCCCCATACCCCGGTCAACGAGGCCCGGCTTGATTCATCGCGGACGATCGCGGACCATCTCAGGGACCGAGCGCGTCGAACGCACCAGGAATATACCGAACCCTCGGTCCCCCGTGCTCAGGCCAGGTGACGGCGATGAGATCGAATCGAAAAGAGCGGCCCACGTGAGGGTTCATTCGCATCCAGGCGGCGGCTGCCCGGCCTACGTTCCGCCTCTGAGCCTGGGTGACGGATTCCGAGGCGGGCTGCGGACCCGGTCGACGGGTCTTGACCTCGACGAAGACGATCTCGCCACCGCGGGAGCCGACGAGGTCGATCTCATATCGTCCCGCACGCCAGTTTCTCGAGAGGATTCGATAACCGGCGCCGCGCAACAGGCTTGCGGCAAGATCCTCCCCGCGTCGCCCCAACTCCTGGCGATCCGGGTGCGGACGGGCTTCTTCGCGAATCAAATAGACCTCCGTTCGGTTTGGGAGAACCGGAACGGTAGGTCGTCCAATCAACTCAGAATCAAGACCTGCGTCTGGTCAGGCGGAAGAGGTGGGAGCTTCCGACTGCAGGTCCACGGTCAGTCCCTCGCTCGCCAGCTCGAGAGGCCCGGCGTATCCCGACTCCCGGATGAGGGCAGCTACGTCGGTGACCTGGCGGAATTGCGGGTAAACGTGTGTCGCGACCACGCGTCGGGCTCGCGCTCGGCTAGCCAGCCGGGCAAGTCTGGCGGGAGACAGGTGGTTGTCTCCCACCAGGTCATCTGGGAGCGAACATTCGCCGACGAGGAGGTCGACGTCCTGGCAGAAATCGGATAGGCCCTCGTCAGGCCCCGTGTCGCCCGTATACACGAGTGCTGGTTCATCCGACGGCGAAGCCACGCGTAGGGCCATGCTCTCGGGGGTGTGGGGCACGTCCCTGCACGTGACAACCAGGTCTCCCGCTACGATCTCTCTGCCGGGGACCATTTCGCGGATCGACACCGGAAAGCCGGGGTCCAGGAAGAAGTCACCCAGCGCCGCGGCCAGGCCCTCGAACAGTGCCCGGGTCCCGGGCGGGCCCAAGACCTCCAGCGGGTCCAGGGTCCTCGGCGGATGAATACCGTGTCGGAATGCGAAGAACAGACCCGGCAGGGCCCCGACGTGGTCAGGGTGGAAGTGCGTCAGGAACAGGTGCGACAGTCCATGCCAGGGTAGCCCCAGACGCGCCATCGCCTGCACCGCTCCCGAACCGCAGTCGAGAAGAGCCCGGGTCGCGCCCCGTTCCACGTAGTACGAAGAGCACGCGCGATCGGACTCGGGAACTACCGTCCCGCACCCGACGACCGTCAGGCGCACGGAAGCATCGACATGCTCAGGCCACCTGGCCGCGTGGCAGGTCCTGAAGCTCCACGCTCACGATCTTGCTTACGCCGAGCTCCTGCATCGTGACTCCGTAGATCCAGTCGGCCGCCTCGATCGTGCGCGCGTTGTGCGTGATCACGATGAACTGCGTATCGCTCTTGAATCGCTCGAGCATGGCAGTGAATCGGCCAATGTTGGTCTCGTCGAGCGGAGCGTCCACCTCGTCCATCACGCAGAACGGACTGGGTTTGGCCAGATAGATCGCGAATAGCAGGGCCAGCGCGGTGAGCGCCCGCTCTCCCCCGGAAAGCAGGTGAATCCGCTGAGTCTTCTTCCCCCGGGGGCTGGCCGAAATCTCTATCGGAGAATCGAGGGGGTCCTCCGGATCCTCCAACCAGACGTCCGCCTCGCCCCCTTCGAACAGGGTATGAAATATCCGATGGAAATTCTCGCGGACTTCGCCGAACACCTGGCTGAAGGCAGCAGACGCGGATTCATTGATACGCCGAATCGAGTCGTGCAGGTCGGCCCGCGCCTTCCCGAGATCCGCTTTCTGCGCCTCGAGGAAGTCGAGACGCTCCTTCTCCTCCTCGTATTCCTGCGAGGCCAGCAGATTGACCGGACCGATGCCGGCGAT
>JBDHBK010000430.1:0-2677 GCA_039592635.1 Gemmatimonadota bacterium | reverse complement strand
GATCTCGCCACGGCAGGTTGGGCCATCGTCAGCGGCCTGGCCGCCGGCGTCGACGCGGCCGCGCACCGGGGTGCTCTCGCGGCCGGTGGCACGACGATCGCCGTGCTCGGCTGTGGGGTGAACCACGTCTATCCGGAGGCCAATCGCCGGCTCTACGAAGAGATAGGGCGGTGTGGGCTGTTGCTGAGCGAGTATCCCCCGGAGTGGACCCCGCGGAAGTACCAGTTCCCCGAGCGCAACCGGATCATCGCGGCGCTGGGCAGCGCGCTGGTCGTGGTCCAGGCCGGCGAGCGAAGCGGCGCCCTGATTACGGCTGGACAGGCCCTCGACCTCGGACGCGAAGTCCTCGCGGTACCCGGACCCGCGGACCAGCCGGTCTCACGGGGCGTGCACCAGTTGTTGCGCGAGGGCGCGGCGGTGGCCGAGACCGCCCTCGACGTGCTCCGACAGCTGTATGGTCCAGCCTACGACGGAGGTCCCACGGTCCAGACCACCCTGTTCGGTTCAGACGGTGGTTCTCCGGAAACAGGGACCCAGGGTTCAGCCGAGCGTCTGCGCGGGGTTCTGGCGGGCGGGCCCGCGCCGGTGGACGAGTTGGCCAGGGTCGCCGGGATCGAGGTCTCGGAGACGCTCGCCGCACTGTGTCGCATGGAAATCGGTGGAACGGTCCGCTCATTGCCGGGCCATCGTTTCGAACTGGTCAGCCTGTCTTGAGCGAGCGGCGAGTCGAGGAGGTCACGCCGCCGGTCCAGGGGGCCGGGCCGCCCGTCAGCCTCTACGTCCACTTTCCGTTCTGCGTGCATCGGTGCCACTACTGTGATTTCTCCGTCCATCGCACCTCGGTCCCTCCGGTGGCTGAGTGGTTGGATGGCGTCGAGCGAGAAGCGGGTGATTGGGTCCGTCGGGCGGGATGGAATGATCCGATAGCCCTGCGGACGCTATTCGTCGGCGGGGGAACCCCCTCGCTGCTTGGAGATGAAATGTCGGGCCTGAGGGAGGTTCTGGGCGGGACCTTCGATCTGGACTCCGGCGCACTCGAGTGGACCGCCGAATCCAATCCGGCCTCGCTCGACGAGACCGTCGCCGGATCCTGGCTCGAGGCTGGGGTGAACCGCCTGAGCATCGGGATTCAGTCGTTCGACGACGAGGTCCTCCGATGGCTCGGTCGCCTGCACGATTCTGCAGGGGCGCGGCGGGCCCTGGCCGCAGCGCGCTCGGCCGGATTCGAGAATCTGAACGCGGACCTGATCTTCGGCCTTCCCGCATCCATCGAGCGGGCATGGAGTGACGAGGTAGAGGCGGCCCTGGACGCGGGGGTTACCCACGTCAGCACCTACGGTCTCACGGCCGAGCCGCGCACGCCGCTCGGACGCCGGGTTAAGGCGGGCGATATCGACATGGCGGAGGGGGAGCGCTACGCCGGCGAGTACCTGGCCGCAGTCCAGGCGTTGAAGGAGGCCGGCTTCGTACACTACGAAGTGTCGAACTTCGCGCTGCCCGGCCACGAGTGTCTGCACAACTGGCATTACTGGGACGGTTCCCCTTACCTTGGCCTCGGTCCTTCGGCGCACAGCTTCATCGGCGGCGTTCGCGTGTGGAACGTCTTTCGCTGGGAGGCGTACCGAAGGGCTCTCACGGACGGTGACAGCACGCTCGAGGACCACGAATCGCCGGGGGCGGGTGAGAGTCGACTGGAACGACTCTGGCTCGCCTTTCGTACTAACCGGGGACTCGCGGCACACGATCCGCTGGCGGAATCCGTGGTAGCCCATGCCGGAGGCCTGCTTGAGACCTGGCGGCTGGCCGGCTGGGTAGCGAGGGATGAATCCCGGATTCGCTTCACGGCGGAAGGATGGCTTCGGCTGGATGAGTTGGTCGCGGCGCTGGAAGGCCGCATGCCGACCTCGACGAAAGAGAACAGGGCTGCGACAAGGTGATGGTGTACGAGACCCTTACAGAGCGTGAGCGCACGATCCTCCAGGCGGTGATCGAGGCGTACATAGAGACGGCCGAGCCGGCCGGCTCGAGACGGCTCGTGCGGCGCTACGACCTGGAGATCTCGGCAGCCACGGTCCGCAACACCATGGCCGACCTCGAGACGAAGGGCTTTCTGACGCACCCGCACACGTCGGCAGGCCGCATGCCCACCGATCTGGCCTACCGCTACTACGTGGACAGCCTGATGGGCAGACGGGACCTTTCGACGAAACAGCGCGCCCGCATCGAGAAGGAGCTGACGGTCAGGCCCACGGCCTCAGAGTTGGAGTCCATCGTACAACGCGCCGCTCGCGTCCTCGGGCTCCTCACCGGTGAACTGGGGCTGTCCGTCGGGCCCATCCTCGCCGAGGCCGTGCTGTTGAAGCTGGACTTCGTGCCTATCGATTCCGGGAAGGCCTTGATGGTCCTCACACTCGGTTCCGGAGTCGTTCGGACCGTGTACGTGGATCTGCCGGCGGCGCTTCCCGCAGAAACACTGGCCGCCGTCGCCAGGCTCATGAACGAGCGACTGCCCGGGTCGACCCTGAGAGAGATTCACGGCACGCTGACCGAAAGACTGCGGGACATCCAGGTGCCCGATGCCTCGGCGGAGGCGCTCGTGAACATTTTCGTCGAGTCCGGTCCCGACATGTTCGAATGGGCCCTCGGCGAGGAGGACATACACCTGGGCAGTGTTTCA
>JBDHBK010000429.1:0-2698 GCA_039592635.1 Gemmatimonadota bacterium | reverse complement strand
GAGGCCGTTCAGCTGGGGATGGGGTCTACCGACGGTTTCGTGGCGGACACCGACCCGGGCCCGGAAGACTCCGAGGACATGCCCGCGTTCGAGACGGTGTCGGGACGAGTCGTGTACGGCGGGGGGGGAATCGTGCCCGACGTCGTGGTGCTGCCCGACACGCTCAGTGTCGCCGAGCAGGCGCTGCGACAGGTTTTGCTGGATTCAGAGGTAGCCTTCAACGACCTGGCCTTCAGGTTCGCAGTCAAGTACAACCGGAATCATCCCGACCTGCGGGAGGACTTCGTGGTGGACACCGGGCTGCGACGCGCTTTCGTGGATTACCTCGCAGAGGAAACCGGCGCGACACTGGATTCGGAGCTCGTGGACGCGGCGGGCGACCTGGTGGACTTCCAACTCGGCCGCCAACTAGCGACTGCCGCTTTCGGAGAGGACGCCGGCCTCAGAAGGGCGGTGGAGCGGAGTCGGCAGGTCACCGAAGCGGTGCGCCTGCTGGATGAGGCGGCGACGCCCGAGGAACTTCTGGCGCTCGGCGAGCAGGCGAGAGAAGAGCAGGCTGACGAGAGAACGGGACCGGAGAGCTGAACGAGTGAAGAGCGATAGAAGGAAATGGGTACCGGCGGTGGTGGTCACGATCATCGCCTTGGGATCGGGTGGGTGGCTCCTGGAGCAGGGGGTCGACGCACAGGAGAGCACCGTATATCGGGCGCGCCTTTTCGACGAGGTTCACCGCCTGGTGGGCGAGAGGTACGTCGAGGAGGTGGAGTCGTCGGACCTGTATCGAATGGCGATCGATGGAATGCTGTCCGAGCTCGGAGATCCGTACTCGGTGTTCATCGGCGCGGATCAGGCCGACGACCTGGAACTCTCGATCGAGGGCGACTACGGCGGTCTCGGGATCCGCATCCAGAAGGTCGGCGAGTGGATCACGGTCATGGGCGTGATTCCGAATACGCCGGCCGAGCGCCAGGGGGTGATGACCGGCGACCGGATCGTGGCGGTGGAGGGCGAGTCCGCTCGAGGATGGGACGACACTGAGGCGGTCGAGCGGCTTAGAGGTCCCAAGGGAACGCCCGTGTCGATCTCCATGGGGCGCGTAGGGGCGTCCGAGCCGCTGGAGTTCACGATCGTCCGTGACGAGATACACGTCGAGACCGTGAAGAGCTTCATGGTGGATGACCGGATCGGGTTCGTGGACCTGGACCAGTTCAGCCGGGACGCCCGGACGGAACTCGGTGACGCCATCCGCGCGCTCCAGCAGGAAGGAGCCGAAGCGCTCATCCTGGACCTGCGCGGGAACCCCGGTGGCCTGCTGGACCAGGGGGTCGCGGTGTCCGACCTGTTCCTGGCGCAGGGCGCCGGAATCGTCGAGACGCGGTCACGGGTCGAGGACCAGAACTTCACGTTCGGCGCACCGAACGACGAGGAATTTCCTGGACTGCCGGTCGTGGTGCTGGTCAACTACGCCAGCGCCAGCGCATCGGAGATCCTGGCCGGCGCCCTTCAGGATCACGACCGGGCCCTGATCGTGGGCACTCCGACCTTTGGCAAGGGATCGGTCCAGACCGTGTTCTCCCTGCCCGGTGGGAACCACCTCAAGCTGACGACAGCGGGCTGGTACACTCCCAGCGGCCGGTCGATCACGCGGGACGCAGTGCAGGTGGTCGGCGACGACCTGGCGCACGCAGTCAGCTCGCAGATGTCGGCAATGCGCGGTATCGCAGTCGATACCACGGGCCTGGAGGTCTTCCACACGTCGGGTGGGCGCGCGGTGTACGGCGGAGGCGGCATCACGCCGGATGTCATCATCCCCGACACGACCACGGTAGACGAGAGGGACTTCGAACGAGCGGTGGGGCGTGCAGGGTTCTCGCTGAATCAGCTGGCTTTCCGCTTCGGCGTGAAGTGGACCAACGACCATCCCGACATCGATCGGGAATTCGTGGTGACACCGGAGATGCGGGAGCAGTTCTTCCAGGAGATCTCCGAGATCGAGGACATCGAGGTCGATCGGGAGCTGTTCGATAGGGTGACGGCGAGAGTCGATCGTTTCCTGGAGGCCCAGATCGCCAACTCGGCGTTCGGCGAGCTGGAGATGTTCAAGCGCTTCGAGACTCAGAGTCCCATGTACCTCGAGGCGGTGCGGCTGCTCGACGAGGTGAGCACGCCTGGGGACCTGCTCAGTCTTGCCACACCCGCTGAACAGGGGTCGCAGGTCGGCGTGGATGAGCTTGCGGGAGCTTCGACAACGAGGGATGGAGGCACCTGACCTCCTGGAGACGCCCGGGGTTCCGTAACGCTTCCATGCTTTGAAAAGACAGACGCCCCTGTGCCGAGTGATTCGGCCGCAGGGGCGTTTGTCATCGGAGGCTCATCGCCTCTCACCTGAGATGTAGTCCGACGGAGTGACTACTCCCGGACGCGATCCTTCAGGCCCTTGCCAGCGCGGAAGGAAACGCTGTTGCGCGCCGCGATGGTGATTTCCTGGCCCGTCTGCGGGTTGCGGCCCTTGCGAGCCTTCGTCCGGCGCGTCTTGAACGTGCCGAAGCCCGTGATCGTCACGTCGTTGCCGGCGTCCAGCTCGATGGCGATGATCCCCTCGCGAGGCTTCGTCGAGAAGATACAATCGATGACTTCCATGGCCTTGGCCTTGGAGAGATCACACTTGCCGGCGAGCTTGTCAGCGAAGTCCTGTTTC
>JBDHBK010000428.1:0-2699 GCA_039592635.1 Gemmatimonadota bacterium | reverse complement strand
CGCAGACGCCCGCGGATGTCCCTGCGAATGGCGGCCATCACCCTTCCGGCAGCGTCCATGGCGACCGCTTTCACACTGGCGGAACCGAGGTCGAGCGCGACCTCGAGGTCCGGTCGCCCTGGGTGGGTGCGGCCTGGCCCGCTCACGCGGCCGTCTCCTGCGCACCGCACCGGCGGACCCAGTAGTCGCCGATGGCCAAAGCGTCCAGGCCGCAGGCCAGGAAGCACGCCACAGCGTCGCCGGGCGTACAGACGATCGGCTCTCCGGCCCGGTTGAACGACGTGTTCAGCAGCACCGGCAGGTCCGTGAGGCGCCCGAACTCTGTCAACAACTCGTGGTAGCGGGGATTCCCGTCCCGGTCGACCACCTGAACGCGCGACGTCCCGTCTACGTGCACCACTCCGGGGATGCGGGAGCGAACTTCCGGTCGGGCCCGGTAGGTGACGACCATGTAGGGGGCCGCCGTGGCGTCGGGAATCTCGAAGAACCGGTCGGCTGCCTCGGCGAGCACGCTCGGCGCAAAGGGGCGGAACGGCTCCCGCCCCTTTACCGCCTCGTTCAGGCGGTCCCTCAGCGCCACGGAGGCGGGGCTGGCCAGTATGCTGCGGCCCCCCAGGGCCCGTGGACCGAGCTCCATCCGGCCCTGGAACCAGCCGACGATCCGGCCTGCGGCCAGCGCCCGCGCGGCACGGGCGGCCACGTCCCGGGACCGGGACCACTCCAGGCGGTCGGCGTGTCCTGCGAGAGCGCCTTGGATCTCTGCGTCCGAGCCGTTCGGACCCCAGTAAACATGCCGGATCCCACGACCGCCGGGTTCGGCGTCGCCTCCGGCGGGCACTGCGGGGTCCCCACGCGCGGCCGATCGCCAGGCCCACAGGGCGGCGCCGAGGGCCGCCCCATCGTCGCCGGCAGCCGGCTGAACGAACAGCTGCTTCACCAGGTTCGAGCGCAGGATCGCCCCGTTCATGCGCGCGTTCAGCCCCACTCCGCCTGCCAGGCACAGGTGGTCGGCGGGTACGTCTCCGAGCGCACAGTCCAGGCCGTGCAGCACCGCGCGTTCGAGGGTCTCCTGCAGGCCGGCCGCGATGTCGGCGCCCTCCTGGCACAGCCCGCCCGCCACGGGCACGGGCCCCAGCCGGTCCGACAGCCATTCGTGCAGATCCGGACGCCAGGCCGTCGCCGTCGAATGGCCCCCGTCGGCGGCCAGGGCCACGAGCCCGGAGAACGTCCGCCGGTGACGGGCCGGATCTCCATAGGCCGCCAGGCCCATCGTCTTGTACTCGTCGCCGAAGGCCCTGAAGCCCAGGTAGGCGGTGACCAGCTGGTACAGGGCCCCGAGAGAGGTCGGCAGGGCCACCGAAGATCGGGGGATCAAACCGCCGGCGTCCGCCTCCCACCAGCGAGCACTCTCCTCCTCCCCGTACCCGTCGAGGGTGAGGCACAGGGCTTGTTCGAAGCCTGAGCTGTAGAAAGCACCCGCGGCGTGCGCTCCGTGATGCGGCACCGCGATGAATCGGTCCGGGGGAATGGGCCGGCCGGCGATTTGCTCCACCTGCGAGCGCACCACCTCGGGGGACACGCGCCGTGAGAAAGCGCGGGCGTGCTCGAACTCGAGGAGGGCGCGCTCCGCCGGCGCCAGATTGGCTCCGACCGCTTCCAGCCGGCGGGCCACGACGTCGGCCGTAAACCGGCAGTAGTGAGCCACAAGGTCGACGTCCTCCCACCCGAGTCCGGCTTCCTGAAGGCAATAGCGGATGGCGCGCCGCGGCAGCGTGGAGCGACCTGCGAGGTTCAGACCGTGCTTCTGGCGGGTGAATCGCTCCTCGGCGGCGCCGGCCACCAGCTGGCCGTCCACGAGCAGCGCGGCGGCCGCGTCATGTCCGATCAGGCCGAGGGGAAAGTACTGGAGCGGCACCCGACCCTCGCGAAAGACGAACGGAGCGTCGGCGTCCCGGCTGGCGGTGTACGGATGGGTGCCGGCGCCCCGGTCCAGATCTTCGAAGCCGCTCAGGCCGAGGACGATCACACGGCCCCCTCAGACTCCGCGCCCAGGCTTGCTGGCCGTCACGAAGTAGTAGGCCGGCTTGAGCAGACACTCGATGGCTTGCAGACGGTCCAGTCTCGGCAGCGAGTCGAGTTTCTCGACCAGAGAAGGCTCGGCCGTCCAGCGCGAGGCTTCCTCCGGTACCCCCAGCCATTCCTCGAACGCCAGCCCACGCTCGTCGAGCAGGCTCAGGATTGAGCTCAGATCGACCGGCCGCTCATACGCCGGGAACATCTGGTCGGCGAGCCATTGCGGGTGCAGCGCGAGCCAGCGCGCCGGGCTGCCGTGGGCCTCGCTCGGCGTGTACAACCCGGACCCGGGAAAGTACTCATCACCAAGGGCCTCGACGAAGGCCCGGGACACCCGGGCGAGGTCGGAATCCGTCGGTTCGGGCCCCGCGAGCAGGCGGACGAACCGTTGATGCAGTGCGTGCGCCCGTCTTCCGTGCACTCCGTACAACCACAGGGCCAGGTGACCGCCGGTCTCTAGCGCGCCCGCCAGGGCATTCATGGCCTCCTCCCTGTCCGGCACGTGGTGCAGCACGCCGAGAGAGAGAACGGCCCGGCACGACAGATCAGGAGCGGGATCGCGCGTGATGTCACCCACCTCGAATTGCACGTTCGGGATGTTCGCCCGGTCCGCCAGGGCGCGGGCG
>JBDHBK010000427.1:0-2699 GCA_039592635.1 Gemmatimonadota bacterium | reverse complement strand
CCCGGCGACATCTTGTGGCGGACCCTGCTGAACGATGCGAACCCGGGGTAGAACCCGAAGATGTCGGTGCTCAGGGTGGCACCGAAGCTCATTTGCGTTGGAACTGAAAGGAAGTCACCGTTCGTGTCCGGTGATCGGAAGTAGCCTCCGCTCCACCTCACATTCGGCCTGAGTGTCGTCGATCCGACGAGGTTGACCTGGTAGTCGAGTCCGGCATTCCAGTCCATCCGCCTGACCGTCTCCGCCGGAAACACGATGCCCGTCGAATCTTCCTCGGTCGTTCGCACCTCGTTGTACCTGGCGCTCCCGGAGAGATTCAACTGCTTGAGTCTCAGCCCCCCCGAGAGTGAGCCGTTGGTCGTGGCACGGTCCGTCGCAAACTGCTGGCTCGTGCTCTGACGGCCGAACTTCGCGGTACCGCTCAGCGTCATGTTGTTGAACATCCCCTCGCTCGAACGCGGAGCCGCGAACAGGGTGACCGGCGAGAAGCTCAAGCTGAATTGCGGAAGCGTCAGCTCCGTCCTGTCGCTGGTGAGAAACTGCCGGCGGCGAGCTGAGACTGAGACGTTGGCGAACGAGAACCGGTGGTTCAAACCCGCGTCCGAGTCGATGGACTGGGTCTGCAGGCGCGGATCGTAGGTCTGGTCCTGGAAGGTCCGCGTATCCTGGATATATCGCGCCGAAACCCGCAGCGTGGTCGCCAGGCCCAACTCCTGATCGTGATTCCACCCCAGGGTCAGGTTGCGGCCTGTTTCGCTGAACGTCTCACCGTAGGCAATGCTCCCCCGAATGAACTTCTTCAACCAGCGGTATCGAAATGCGCCGTTCAGCCGCGTGAAGTTCCCGCTGAACCAATCGATCGACCCCTGCAGGTCCGTATAGTCGTTGATCGCCCAGTAGTAGCCGAAATCGGTGACATTGCGGCTTGAGCTGCCCGAGGTCTGTACCAGGTCGTTGAAGCCGAACCGGGGCGGCAGGATTCCGCTGCGCCTGCCTGGACGGATGTCCTGTGCGAAGAACGGGAGCCAGAACACCGGCACGCTGCTCACGTACAGCACCACGGGCCACGCCACGATGACGTCTTGATTCACGAGCTTGATCTCGCCCGCCTGGAACCGGTAGTGGGGCACCTCGGTGTCACACGATGTGAAGGCACCCTGGGACGCGAAGACCGTGTCCTGCGCCTTCGGGATCACGTCGCCCACGATCCGCCACGTCGTTCCACCCTGCATGAACTGCGTCTCGGCTCCAAACACGGTCCCCTTGAGGTTGGCGAGGTCGTAGTAGAGCACCGAATCGCTCTTCACGTCCTTCTGGTCCATCCCCACCAGTTGGATGTTGCCCAGGGCGGACATGAACTTGACGTTGCCGCGGTAGCGAATCGTATCCGCCGTCAAGACGTCGGGCCCCCGGTTGACCTGGGCGTCACCGAGAAGCCCAATCCGCTGCTCATCCACATCCAGTCGCACTTCCTCTCCCCGGTACTCGAATACCATGAACCCGGGAAGATCCTTCAACTGTCGGAAGATGTCGTCGCGCGCCGGGAAACCCTCGGTCTCGAGTGCCTGGCGCCGCGCTTCGATGTCGATCCGAGGTGTTGTATCCGCCGGGAGGCCGAGGGTGTCGATGGGAAAACCGGCGGAGTCGACCGGAATCGGCTGCTTCTGTACCTGGTCTCGACCGCGCAAACTGCGTGGCGCCCGCTCCGGCTCCTGGGCGGCCGCGGCTGTCGGCACACCCAGCAGGAAGATCCCGAAGAGAATGAGGCGGGCGGCTCTCATCGCCGTCAGGCCTCCGGGGCCGGCTCCTCGGCCCGTGGGCGGGTGCGCCCACCGCCGACCATCTTCACCAGCCAGATCGATAGCTCGTAGAGGACGACCATCGGTACAAGAAGCATGAACATGGTCCCGAGATCCGCCGGAGTAAGCATGGCCGAAGTCACGGCCAGAAGCACGAGCGCGTGGCGCTGGTACCTCCGGAGTCCGGCCGGCGTCACGATTCCCATGAAGCTCAAGAGAACGAGAATCACCGGCATCTCGAAGATGATGCCGAAGGCCAGGATGAGCCGCGTGGCGAACCGCAGATACTCATCGATGGTGATGATCGGCGTCAGGGTGTCGGCCTGGAAACCGATCAGGAATCGCAGCCCCAGCGGCAGCACGAGGAAGTAGGCCATCGCGATCCCGGCGAGAAACAGCACAAAACCAACCGAAATCGCCGGGATGATGTATTTCTTCTCGTGTTCGTACAGGGCCGGCGAGAAGAACGCCCAGGTGTGATACGCAATGACCGGGAGCGCGAGGATTCCACCTACCACGAAAGCCAGCTTGAAGGTCACGACTACCGGTGTGGTGGGGCTGGTGTAACGGAGTCCCTCGTCCGGGAGGACCTGGTTGAACGGGCGCTCGAGGATCTCCATCACGCCGAACTCGGTCACCAGGAAGAAACCGACGATCGACAGCACCACAAGGGCGACGAGCGACCAGATTACGCGCCCGCGCAATTCCTCCAGGTGATCCAGAAAGGGCATCTCGCCCAGGTCGCCCGCCATTCGACTAATCGCTCGCCTCGTCCGGAGCCTCGAAGAGCTCCTGCTGCCCACGGGCCCGGTAGCGGGCCCTCGTCACCAGCTCGCGCACTTCCTCCATGAACTCCGTGGTATCCTGGAAGTTCCTGTACACCGAGGCGAACCGCACGTA
>JBDHBK010000426.1:0-2702 GCA_039592635.1 Gemmatimonadota bacterium | reverse complement strand
CGTCGGATTCGTGCTGGCCGCGCTGCTGGGAGCGGTGGTCAGCTCGCTGGCCGCCATGCTCAACGCGGCGTCCACCATCTTCTCCATGGACGTGTTCAAGAAGTTCATCCGGCCAAAGGCCAGCCAGGCCACGACGGTGCGCGTGGGTCGCTTCGCCGTGGTGGCGTTCGGGATCGTGGCGGTGCTCCTGGCTCCGCAGCTCGGCAACCCGGCCATCAGCAACAGCATCTTCACCATCATCCAGGAAGGGCAGGGCTTCATATCTCCCGGCATCCTGGCCATCTTCGCCTTCGGCCTGATCGTTCGACGCGGGCCGGCCGTGTGCGGAACGGCGGGCCTGCTCACCAACATCGTGGCCTACGGACTCCTCAAGCTGGCGGTGCCCGACCTGCAGTTCCTGAACCGGATGGCCGTGTGCTTCGCCCTGTGCCTGATCGTGATGGCGGGCATCACGCTGGTGAAGCCGCTGGCCAAGCCGGTGGTGTTCAAGCAGAACACCGAGATCGCGCTGGAGACGTCGGGCATCGCGAAGATCGGGGGCGTGCTCGTGATCGCCACCGCACTGCTCTTCTACTTCCTGTTCAGCCCGGCCGGACTCGCCGGGTGAGACGAATAGCCGAGGAACGATGAGAACGAGACTGAGAATGGGGAGCGCGGCCCGTCACATGGGGCCCGCGCTCGCCGTCGCGCTGGCCGCACTTCTAACGCTGAGCCCGGGCCTCCGGGCGCAGGGAGCCCTCGAGCTGATCTCTCCGGACGAGCGCAACGTTGTGACCGTGGGAGTCCTGGACGGTGCCCTCGTCTACGCCCTGGAGCGCGACGGGCGGAAGCTGCTCCTGCCCTCCCGCCTCGGCTTCGAGTTCAGGGATGCGGCGCCGCTGTACGAGGGCCTGGAGATCACGGGCTCGGAGCGCCACGCCAGCGACGAGGTTTGGGAGCAGCCGTGGGGCGAGATGGCGCGCGTGAGGGACCTGCACAACGAGCTGCGGGTGACGGTGGTGGAGACCGGAGATCCGGGCCGGCAGTTCGTCGTGGTATTCCGGGCGTTCGACGACGGCATCGCCTTTCGCTATGAGCTCCCGGAGCAGCCGGGACTCGGCGAGTTCGCGATCATGGACGAGCTGACCGAGTTTCATCTTGCGGACGATCCGAGGGCGTGGTGGATCCCGGCGAACGATCCGACGCACCGGTACGAGCTGCTGTACCGATCCTCGCCCATGAGCACGCTTCCGGAAGTCCACACGCCTCTCACTCTGGAGACGCTCGACGGACCGGTTCTGGTGATCCACGAGGCCAACCTGGTGGACTATGCCGGGATGAACCTCACCGGCTCGTGGGAGCGCCGACTGGCGGTGACGCTGCCGGCGTGGGCGGACGGGGTGAAGGTGCGCGGCCGGACGCCGTTCGTTACTCCGTGGCGCACCGTCCAGGTCGCGGACCGCGCGAAAGACCTGGCTCCATCGACCATCGGCCTCAACCTGAACCCGCCGAGTGCTCTGGAGGACGTGAGCTGGATCGAGCCGATGAAGTACGTCGGCATCTGGTGGGGGATGCACATCAACAAGGTCACCTGGGGCTCGGGGCCTACGCACGGCGCCACGACCGAAAACACGCGCCGGTTCATCGACTTCGCGGCCGAGAACGGTTTCGGCGGCGTGCTGGTCGAGGGATGGAACGTGGGGTGGGACGGCGACTGGATCGCCAACGCCGACCTGTTCTCGTTCACCGAGGCCTACCCGGACTACGACCTCGAAGGCCTTGCGGCATACGCAGGTGAGCGCGGCGTGTCCCTGATCGGACACAACGAGACGTCGATGGGGATCGGGAACTACGAGCAGCAGGTGGACGACGCGTTCGCCCTGTACGAGCGCCTGGGGATCCGGGCGATAAAGACGGGTTACGTGGGCGACAAGACCGCCGAGGGCCACGCGCACCACGGACAGTTCATGGTACGGCACTGGCGCCGGGTAATCGAGGCGGCGGCGCGCCACGGAATCATGCTCAACGTGCACGAGCCGATCAAGGACACGGGTGAGCGGCGTACGTACCCCAACATGATGACCCGGGAGGGCGCCCGGGGCATGGAGTACAACGCGTGGGGCAGGGAGGGCGGCAATCCGCCCGAGCACCACACGATCCTCTACTTCACGCGCATGCTCGGTGGGCCGCTGGACTACACTCCCGGCGTGTTCGACATCCTGATCTCGTCCACGGACGGGTCGCCTCGCCTGCCCGAGGAATCGCGCGTACGAACCACGCTGGCCAAGCAACTCGCGCTGTACGTGGTGCTGTACTCGCCGCTCCAGATGGCGGCGGACCTGCCCGAGAACTACGAGGGTCAGCCGGCGTTCCAGTTCATCCGGGACGTGCCGGTGGACTGGGAGTTCAGCGCGACGCTCGGGGGCGAGATCGGCGACTTCGTCGTGGTCCTGCGCAAGGACCGGGACAGCCCCGACTGGTACCTGGCGGCGATCACGGACGAGGAAGCGCGCAGCTTCGACATCACGCTGTCGTTCCTGCCCGAGGGCGAGAACTTCGTGGCGGAGATCTACGCCGACGGCGAAGGGGCGCACTGGCTGACCAACCCTCTGCCCGTGGACATCTCGACGCAACCGGTGGATGCCGGCTCCAGTCTGACGCTCGCGCTGGCGCCAGGCGGCGGGCAGGCGATCCGGATCCGGCCGGCGGAATGATCGCGGCCG
>JBDHBK010000425.1:0-2705 GCA_039592635.1 Gemmatimonadota bacterium | reverse complement strand
CGGTGCTGCAGGGAATAGAGTCCGAGAAACGTCAGCTCGGCAGCCCTGTCATGTCCACTGATCGCGAAGATGCCACATTCGTCCCGCAACCGGTCGTCGTCCCGCCAGGTGGGCAGGTGTCTTCGAGGGTGGGCCGACATCAGAACTCCGGTAAGGGTTCGGAAGTGATGCGCTCGTACGCCTCCCTGTACCGCTCCGTCGTCTCGGATACCACGGATTCGGGAAGGTCCGGCGCCGGCGGCTGCCGATCCCATTCGCCGGCCTGAACGCGCTCTTCCAGGTAGTCGCGCACAGGTTGCTTGTCCAACGATGGAGGAGTTCGCCCGGGCTCGTAATCGCTCTCGGGCCAGAAACGCGAAGAGTCCGGCGTGAGCGCCTCGTCGATGAGGAGAAGCTCTCCCATCGGTGAGGTTCCGAACTCGAACTTGGTGTCCGCGATGATGATGCCGTTGCGCCGCGCGTGATCGCGTGCGAAGCGGTACAGATTGAGGCTCGTTTCCTTCAGGAACTCGGCGACCTTGCTGCCGAGGATCCCTCGCACCTGCGTGAAGGTGATGTTCTCGTCGTGCCCCTCTTCCGCCTTGGTCGCGGGCGAGAATATCGGCTCCTCCAGCTGTTGAGCCTCGACCAGCCCCTCGGGCAGCGGCTCACCCGCCAGCGTGCCTGTGGCACAGTACTCCTTCCAGGCCGAACCCGTAATGAAGCCGCGGACCACACACTCGACAGGGAACGGATCGGCGCGCATCACCAGCATGCCACGACCGGCCCAACGGTCGCGCGTTTCCGCGAGCCTGGGCTCGAGTTCTATGATCTGATCCGGGTCGGCGGCCAGGCAGTGGTTCTTCACCAGGTGGCCCGTGCGACTGAACCAGTAGTCAGACATTTGCGTCAGGACCGCTCCCTTGTCCGGGATCGGCTGCGGGATCACGCAGTCGAATGCGCTGATCCGATCGCTGGCCACCAGGAGCAGGTGCTCGTCCAGGTCGTACATCTCACGGACCTTGCCCTGTCGAACAAGGGGAAACGGGAGGTCGGTGCGCTCAACCGCCGACATTCGCGTCACTCCATTCTTTCCGGGTTCGTCGCGGTCCGATCACACGCGCAGCTCGGTGGGTCCGAGCTCCTCCGGCTTCGCGGCCGCCAGCAAGGCGTCCACCCGGCCTCGAAGCAGACGGTCCACCTGCGCCGGCGCCCGCCCCACCAGGGCGGTCGGATCGGCCAGTGCCTCCAGTTCCGTCATCGTGAGATCGATGGCCTCGTCGTTCGCCACTCTCTCGAAGAAGTCATTGTCGGACGCCCCGTCGTCGATACGGGTGCGGGCGTCCATGGCGTGCCGGCGAAGCCCCTCGTGCAGGTCCTGACGATCGCCTCCCTTGGCGACTCCCGCGATGAGCACCCGCTCCACGACAAGGAAGGGAAGTGACTTCGCCAGCCGGGCGCCGATCACCGCCTCGTGGACCACGAGGCCCGAGGCCACATTGGTCACGATCTGCAGAATGGCGTCGGTGCACAGAAACGCATCCGAGATGGCGATTCGCCGGTTCGCGGAGTCGTCCAGCGTTCGTTCCAGACCCTGCACCGAAGCCGTCCACGACGCGTCGATCTCGAGGGCGCAGAGGTGGCGTGCAAGGGAGCAGATCCGTTCAGACCTCATCGGATTGCGTTTGTATGGCATCGCGGACGATCCGACCTGGCGGCTCCCGAACGGCTCCTCGATCTCGCCGAAGCTCTGCAGCAGCCTGATGTCGCCCCCGAACTTCGCCGTGCTGGCGCCGATACCCGCCAGTACCGCCAGAACACGATGATCGACCTTCCGCGGGTAAGTTTGTCCTACCACTTCGTACGTCCCGGGGAAGCCGAACCGGGCCGCCAGGCGCTCGTTCAGCGCATCGACTTTGGCTCCGTCGCCGAGCAACTCGAGGAAAGAGTCCTCCGTCCCCGTGGTTCCTCGCGCTCCGCGGAAACGCAGCTCTCCGAGCACGGCGTCGACCTGCTCGAGATCCAGAAGCAAGTCCTGCAGCCACAGCGTAGCCCGCTTCCCGACGGTCGTGGGTTGCGCCGGCTGCCAGTGCGTGTATCCGAGGGTGGGAAGGTCCTTCCACCGATCGGCGAAGCCCGCCAGGGCTGCGATAGCGGCGACCAGGCGGGAGCGCACGATATCGAGGCCCTGCCGAAGCTGTATGAGCCCGGCATTGTCCGTCACGAAGCAACTGGTGGCCCCCAGGTGGATATAGGCCCTGGCGTCTGGAGCGAGATCGCCGAAGTGGTGCACATGTGCCATCACATCGTGGCGGAGGTCTGCCTCCAGCGCAGCGACGCGCGCGAGGTCGACCTCGTCACGGGCCCCGCGCATGGCCTCGATGGCCGCCTCGGGGACATCGACACCGAGTTCGCGCTCGGTCTCGGCAAGGGCGATCCACAGGTCCCGCCAGGTACGGGCCTGCCGGGCAGGCGAAAAGACATCGGCCATCTCCGCTGACGCGTAGCGTTCGATCAGCGGATGCGGATAGCGGTTCTGTGTGGCTGACAAATCACTGTACGTAGAAGGTGGTGATGTACGTACTGCCGCTCCGGTATATGCTGACCCGGATGCTACCACGTCCTGAGTAATACTGGAAGAGGTCGGCCACGTCCTCCGCCGAACCTACCCTGCGCCTGTTGATTTCCAGGATGACGTCGCCTTCGCGCATTCCCGTGTAGGCCGC
>JBDHBK010000424.1:0-3503 GCA_039592635.1 Gemmatimonadota bacterium | reverse complement strand
GGGCCAGTTCTCCTACCCGGTGGAACCCCAGCGTCCGCAGGGTCTCACGCAGTTCGTCCGAGAGCGGCAGGACCGAGAGCGGCAGGGGGGACAGGAAAGCCGGGCCGGCGCCCGAAGACACGATGATCGTGGCTTCCTCGCGCACGACGCCCTGGGGAGAAGCCGAAATATCCGCAACGTCCGACTTCCGGCCGTCCAGGTGTCTGGCCAGCATCGCCGCGGCATCGGCCACAACCGCCACGTTTGCCACACCGATCCAGACCCTGCTGAACCCCGCCTGCAGCACGGCCTCCCGAAGCGCCCGAACCAGGGCCGACTCGCCCCCCCTTCGGTCCCACCCGCGTGCGTCTACCCGGCAGGCTCCGGGACCTACCGGGGCTACGCGCGGTGAGCCGGCCAGCAACGCCGTCGCGAGGCGGGTTCCTCCCGGATCGCTGGAGAGTGCGGGATTTTCAGGCGTGAAAACGGTGGCCACACGAGATGGGGCGTTGCTCAAGTTGCCGGCCCCTTCCGGTCCCGAGCCGGCTCAGGTCCCCAGGAAGGAGACACCGGGCAAAGAAGTGGCACTTCCACCGCCCCCAGTTTTCCCACACGAACCCAGATGGGCCGAACGGAAGGAAGAAAAGGCCCGAAAGCCTCCTGTACGGATTCCACGCGACCCGCACGAAACGACAGGCGGAGGGCGGCCATCGGAACGTGTCCCACCGTCAGGAAAACGGCGTTGGCCTCCTCGGCCAGGCGTTGCAGACGGATCGTCACGGCTCGGCGCAGCAGCGGATCGTTTTCTTCGGATACCGTGGTGTGCGTGGAGGCCAGGAGCGCCACGGCCCCGAATGCGCCACTTCGAAGAATCAGGTCGGCACACCAGGCGGCCTCGGATGGGTCCGGAGGACGAATGACCCAGAATCTTCCCTCTCCCGCAATCAGGCCGACCCAATCCGGCGCGTACAGGGAACGAGCGGGATCGATGAGAGCGATCGACTCGCCGGTGGCTCGCAGGCTGGCCATAGCGGCCCGAAGCAGCGATGTCTTGCCACTCGACCGGGGACCGAGCCATTCGACCACCTGGCCACGGGGCAGTCCCCCACCGGGCAACAACGTATCCAGGGAAGGAACACCCGTGGGAACGGAACCGCCCGGACCGCGTGGTATCGATTCGATCCGTTCAATCTGCCGTTCCAACTCCACGATGGCCGCCGAGCGCCGCATCTCCCCCCTCCCGTGAATACCGAATAAACACCGAAAGTAAGAGAGATGATACAACACCGCCCTCGTGGCGGGCAAGGTCACACGAGGGCGGCTAGTGCATCACTGAGTGAAGAAGGACTCCAGTCAGTTCGGCTGCCTGACGCCGAATCGGAGACCCAGTCCGAATTTCCAGAAGGAAGGCAACCCGGGAGGCGCCTGGTACTCCACAAAACTGTCGATCGCGAACGTCTGGCTGAAAGCATACCAGAGTCGCATCGATGCATCCCACAGACTCCCGCTGAGCTCATCAGAAATGTCATTGCTCACATTTCCATAGAACACCGCGGGTTCGACGCCGAGACCCGATTCAGCTTCGAAGCGTGTGGCCAGACCTACCCGAAATTCCTTGGAGGGTACCCGGTTCGGGACGCCCTCCGGGACACCGGAGAGACCGGATCCGAAGTAGTCACCATACGAGATGCTGGGCTTCACCACGGCTGAGGATCCCGCCGCGATGCCCCCCTCGGCGAACAACACCCAGTCGTCCCGGTCATACCAGTGCCCCAGCCAGCCGCCCAGCTTGAACCACCCTCCCGACTCGAATCCGAACGTCTGGTCCAGCGTCCAGGTAGTCTGGATGGTGCCGTTCACCGGCTCTTTTCTGCGCCCGAACTCGAACGATGTGCGGCTGGCCCTGTTGGCTCCGTAGCTGTAACCGAGGCCGCCGTACATGCCCTCGATGTCATCCTGCCCCCGTACGAGGTACGGGTGACGGAAGCTCAGCATGTTGTCGAAAGCGAGCCAGAATTCGAATCCGGCGCCGGGGGCCAGTCTCACCTCGGCCCATCGGAATCCGGGATCCCGGCTGTTGTCGTTCGTGTAGCCGCCCCATAGGTCCGCTTCGAACAGCATGGGGTTCTGGCTCAGCCGATCGAGTCCCTCCCGAGCCTCTTCGTTCGCGGGATCCAGATCGAGTGCCCGCTCATACGCCTCCCGCGCCCCGCTTTCCTGCCCGAGACGGGCCCGGGCCGTCCCCAGTCCAACCCACGAGTCTACATCATTCCGATTCTGCGTGAGCGCGAGATCGAACCACCGGGCCGCCTCTCCGTTGTTTCCGGCCCCGAGGCTGGCCTGCGCCATGCCGACCTGGGCATCACGGCGCGACGGCTCCAAC
Organism: Gemmatimonadota bacterium; assembly: GCA_039592635.1. Taxonomy (GTDB): domain Bacteria; phylum Gemmatimonadota; class Gemmatimonadetes; order Palauibacterales; family Palauibacteraceae; genus Benthicola. The sequence goes on along the minus strand of JBDHBK010000424.1, from coordinate 1,141 downwards.
CTCAGGATCGCCCGGTAGCGCTCCACCGCCTCGGCGTACTGTCCTTCGGCCGCATAGGTCTCGGCCACGCCGGTGGCCGCCGCCAGGTTGGACGGATCGGCCTCCGAGACCTGTGCATACAGTTCCCGTGCTCCCGCGGCGTCACCCGCTTCGAGAAGCACCGCCGCCTGCACGAGAGCCGCCTGCATGGCGGCCACGGTCATTCCTCCCACGCTGATCGGGAAGATGAACCGCGCCCGTTCTCCGCCGAGAAAAGCACCTCGACGTTCGGGGCGGGGACGCCGGCAGCATCCATCACCGCCACGACCAGAGGCAGAGGAAGAACCGAGTTCGCGTCCGCCGCCTGGTCGTCTCCGGAGATCGTCGCGAGCCGAGCCACGGCGGCGCCGGGCCGCGCGACTCCGCTGGAGCCCAAAACCTGTCCCCCGGACAGAAACACCAGTTGATTCTCGCCGCCGAGGAGCGACGCGACGACTTCGAACTCCAGCGCACCCTCGGCCGACGTACGTCCCGAAGCGAGTGCTGTACCGCTCTCGGAGCCTGCCCGCATCTCCAGCGGAACGTCGGCGACCGCGTTGCCGAACCGATCCTGGACCACGACGCGAAGCAGTCCGGGCGTGTCTTCGCCGAGAAGTGCCAGCGGATCGGGGCTGGTCGCTACCCGCACGGGTGCCCCCGGGGCCACGCGGACGGTGACGGCCCTCGAGCCACCGACCGGCACATTGCCGGCCAGGGTCAGGTTGAACGTCCCGGCCCGGTTCCCGACGGGGAAGACGAACGCGCCACGCCCGTTAGCATCCGTGACCGCCCTCGCATCCGAGCCGCTGACCAGGGCGCCGCTGCCAACGAGCTGCAGCCTCAGTCCACTCTCGCCGGTCGAGCCCCGGTTCACGGTCACCGGGATCTGCACCGTGTCTCCCGCCGATGCATCGAAGATCCGCCGGCTCATGCTGAATTGGAGAGCCGGGGCGGCCACCGGCGGCGGAGCTGCCACGCAACCCTCGATCGCCGTCATCACGGCCTCATCCGCTCCCAACGCCCGAAAATCGGTCCGGTCCCGTTCGGTCGGAGCGAACGAAAGGCAGCTCTGCCGGATGATCCCCGCTACCTCCGCCTTGGTATAGGTAGTCCCCGTCAGGAG
>JBDHBK010000423.1:0-2707 GCA_039592635.1 Gemmatimonadota bacterium | reverse complement strand
TGATCTCGTCGGGCTCGGTCGTGTCGTACCGGGTGGCCTGCCAGTTCTCGTACCGGGACGGTTACCCGTGCGACCGTCCGCAGTATCGGGAGTTCTATGCGATGGGTTGGTGGGCCTCGGAGAATACGCCCGAGGGGTCGGTGATCGCCAACCGCAGTCCAGCGACGTTCTACCTCTTCTCTCGGCGCCAGGGAGATCTGTATCCCTACTCCCAGGATCCTTCTGTCGTGCTCCGTGGGCTCGAGGAGATGGGTGCCGACTACGTATTGGTTGACCGGCTGAGCGCGACCACGGCCATGTACCTCATCCCCGCCATCGCGGCCAACCTGGAGCGATTCGAGGTCGTGCATACGGTGGGAGGAGAAGAGGGCACGGCACTGCTGCGCATGCTCTCCGCCCCCAGGACCGCCTCAGCGCCCGACGAACCATGAAGGTCATCCATGTAGCCACGGCATTTCCCAGGCACCGCGATGACCCGATCACGCCCTGGCTGGTGGAACTGGTCCAGCGCCAACGGCAGGCAGGGATCGACGCCAGCGTCCTGGCGCCGGCCTATCGAGGCGGACCGGGAGAGGAATCCTCAGGCGTTCCCGTTCGACGTTTCCGGTACGCGCCCCGTTTCATGGAGACGCTCACCCACGACCAGACCGTCCCCGACCGAATCCGCGACCGTCCCGCCTCTGCTGCGTTGGTGCCGCCCTACCTCGCAGCCGGGTGCGCCGCGGCCGCGGAACTCGGGCGCGCCGGTCCGGACCTGGTGCACGTACACTGGCCGATGCCGCACGCCCTGTTCGGGGCCTCCATGCGCAGGGCGTCGAGGGGACGGACCGCGATGGTCTGCAGCTTCTACAGCGTGGAGGTGAACTGGGTCGATCAGCGTCTCCCGTGGCTGCGTCCGTTCCTCGAGTGGAGCATCAGGTCCGCGGACGCGGTGACCGCGATCTCCAGCTCCACTGCGGCTGCCGTGCGGGGGCTGTACGATCGCCCCGTTGCAGTCGTCCCCTACGCGGCGGTGATTCCCGACGTGTCTCCGGATCGGGTTCGCTCCGCCCTCTCGAGCCCTGATGCGCCGGTCCGGCTCCTGTTCGTTGGCCGTCTCGTGGAAAGGAAGGGGGTCGAAGTGCTGGTGCGGGCCCTCGCCAGACTCCGTCACACGCGGGACGCGGAACTGGTGATCGTAGGTTCTGGGAACCGGGAAGACAGCGTGCGGCGGACGGCGGCGCTGGAAGGTGTGGCGGACCACGTCCATTTGCGCGGTTTCGTGACGGCGGAGCGGCTCGCGGAGGAATACACGGAAGCGGACATCTTCGTTCTTCCCGCAGTTGTGGATTCGAGGGGCGACACCGAGGGCCTCGGCGTGGTGCTGCTGGAGGCGCTGGCGTACGAGCGGCCGGTCATCGCCTCACGCGCAGGGGGTATTCCCGACATCGTGATCGATGGGGAGACGGGGTGGCTATCGGACCCCGGGGACTCAGAGGTTCTCGCCCGGCGAATCCTCGACGTGATCTCCGATCCGGACGAAGCCCGTCGTGTGGCGGCTCAGGGCAAGCGGCGAGCCGAGGCGCGTTTCTCGTGGGAGCGGATTCTGGAGGAAACGGACGTCGTGTACGCATCCGCAGCGGAGGCACGTCGTGAGCGCCGGGACTGATCGCTACGAGACGTTCACGGCCACGGAGGCGTATCGGGCGGGCCGCCTCCGAAAAGCGCGGGTGATCGCTCACCTGTGCGCGCCCTACCTGACGGGTTCGGCTCGTGCGGCAGACCTCGGAGCGGGTACCGGGATTATTCGCAAGGCACTTGAAGTGGAAACTGGCAATCCAATATATGGACTTGAGATAGACAGCGAATTCATTGTCGAAAAAGACCGAATGGTCAGGGGCGATGTTCTGCGCATCCCGTTCGCCTCCGAGAGCCTGGACTTCGTGATGTTGAATCACCTGTACGAGCACGTTCCGGATGCGGGCGAGTTGTTTCGGGAAACCTATCGGGTACTGAGACCGGGGGGGCGGGCCTACGTGACGGCGGGGAGCCGACTCGCGATCGTGGAACCCCACTACCGGCTGCCTTTTCTCAGCTGGCTACCGAAGGGGTCAGCGGGGGTCTACCTTCGAATCACGCGTCGGGGCCGGTCCTACGAAGACATCCGGTTCCTCACCTATCGACCCTTGACGAGGCTCATGCGATCTGCGGGTTTCATCCTTCACGACGTGACGGAGCGGGCGATCGACGACCTGATCCGCACGGCGTGGGGTGAGCGCTGGGGCGCCGTGTGGGGAGCCGTTCGCCGCATGCCCGACGGGCTGCGCAGGAGCCTGCTCAGAAACGGGTCACCGCAGTGGTTCTTCTTCCTCGAGCGGCCGGCTCGTCCGTCCGATGCCCCGGAGATCAGCGAATGACCGACGACCGCCGCTGGAACACACGGTACTTCGTATGGATCGCGGCCGCGGTTGCCGGTCTGCTGACCCTCGTCTTCTACCGCGGGTTCGTATTCGACGGCGCGGCCATGCTGTACGGCGACGACATGATCAACGATTGCTTCCAGCTGCGCTCGTTCGGAGTGGCCGAAATCAAGTCCGGCCGAGGGTTTCCGCTCTGGAATCCGTTCGTGTACGGGGGACAGCCCTACCTCGCGATCCTGCCCGGTCCGGTCTTCTATCCGACGAGTCTCCTGTACCTGATCATGCCCCTGCATCGGGCGCTCGGCTGG
>JBDHBK010000422.1:0-5337 GCA_039592635.1 Gemmatimonadota bacterium | reverse complement strand
ATCTCGAGTCCCTCCACCGCGCCCAGGCTATCGAGGGCATAGGTGGTCAGGTCTCGCTCCCACGCGTGGATTCGTTCCAACCCGATCCGCTGCAGGTACCGAATGGCCTCTGCGAATCCCACCGCGCCGGCGATGTTCGGGGTGCCCGCTTCGTACTTGTGCGGCAGAGGCGCGGCGGTGAACCCGTCAAGCCTGACTTCCGAAATCATCCCCACAGCGCTCCGATGCCGGTGGGCGCGAGCATCTTGTGGCCGCTGAAGGCGTAGAAGTCGCAACCGAGGGCCTGCACGTCGACCTGCATGTGAGGTGCCGCCTGCGCTCCATCGACGAGGCACACGGCCCCCGCTTCACGGGCCTTCCGGGCGATTTCGGCTACCGGGTTCACGACTCCGAGCGTGTTGGAAACGTGGGTAACGGCGACGAGGCAGGTCCGGTCGGAGAGCAGTCGGTCGTAGTCCTCCATCACCAGCGAGCCGTCGGGTCGCACATCGACGTACTTCACCGTGGCCCCGGCGCGCCCCGCGAGGATCTGCCAGGGAACCAGGTTGGAGTGGTGCTCCATCTTGGTGAGGAGGATCTCGTCTCCCTCGGCCACGTGCGCGGCGCCCCACGTCCACGCAACGAGATTGATCGCCTCGGTAGTCCCGCGTACGAAGATCACCTCAGCGGAGGACGACGCTCCGATGTGATCGGCTACGACCTCTCTCGCGTCCTCGTAGGCCTCGGTGGCCCTGATGCTCAACTCGTGCGCCCCGCGGTGCACGTTGGCGTGGGTCTCACGGTAGTAGGCGTCTACCGCCTGGATTACCGAGTAGGGTTTCTGTGAGCTGGCGGCGCTGTCCAGGTAGGCGAGAGGGAAGCCGTGCACCAGGCGACCGAGGATCGGAAAGTCGGCCCGGATCCGCTCGATGTCGTAAGCGGGGGTCGGCGAGAGATCGGAGGTGGAATCAGGTATATCCATGAGTGCGCCCCTGGCGCTTGTTCCGGCCGGGCTCCGCCGAAGGCCGGATCGTCAGCCGACCCGGACCTGTATTTCCTCGCCCTCCACCCGGGCCTCGTACGTTTTCACCGGCCTGACCGCGGGAAGGGCCCGCGGCAATCCGGTTTCCAGGTCGAAGCGGGCACCGTGGAGAACGCAGGTGACCTGCTTGCCCACCAGCTCGCCCGACGAGAGAGGAAACTCTTCGTGAGTGCACTGGTCGTGCAAGGCGAACACCCGGTCTCCGACGTGAGCGACGACGATCTTCTCGCCGTCCACCTCCACCTGCAGCATGGTGTCGACAGGAACCTCTTCCAACCGGGCTACCGTCCGGAACTCGCTCATCAGCCCTGGATCTTCGCTTCGATCGACCCGCGGATTCGTGAGCGAACGCCCTCGCCTGGAACGCGTCCGAGTACCTCGTCGAAGAACCCGAACACGAGCAGGCGTTCGGCCTGTTCCCGGTCGAGCCCGCGGCTCATCAGGTAGAACAGCATGACGTCGTCCACCTGGCCCACCGTGGCGCCGTGCGAGCATCGGACGTCATCCGCGCCGATTTCAAGGTTGGGGAGGGCTACGGCGCTCGCGTCCTTGCTGAGCAGCAGATTCCGATTGGTCTGATACGCGTCCGTGAGCTGTGCGCCTTCAGCGACCTTGATCAGGCCCCGGAACACGCTGTTCGAACTCGCCGTGAGCGCTCCCTTGTAGAGCAGATCGCTGTGCGCGCTCGGCGCCTCGTGGTGCTGAAGAGTGTGGTGATCGAAGTGCTGGTCCCGATCGCCGAACCACAGTGCCAGCATCTCGCTGCGGGCGCCTTCGCCTTCCAGGTGGCTGGTGACGTCGGCCCGGGCCAGGTCGGCCCCGAGCGTGACGTTGAAGCCGTTCAGCGTGGAGTCCTTACCCGTGTTGGAGTGCTGCATGCTGAAGTGCTTCACTCCACGCCCGTATTGCTGCAGTGCCAGGTAGCTGACCGTCGCGCCCTCGGATCCGAAGATCTCGACCCCGTTCAGGCTCAGCGACTCCTGCTCCATGTCCGGCGAGACGTACTCGTCGATGCAGGTCACGCTGGAGCCCGCCTCGGCGATGATCAGGGAGTGGGTGGATAGCACGCCGCCCTGCTCGTCCAGGTAGCGGAAGGTGTGTACGGGCCTCTCGATCTGGACGCCAGCCGGCACGTACAGCAGATAACCACCGGACAGTACCGCGGCGTGCAGCCCCCACAGCTTCTGTTCCATTGGGGCGACATCACTCTGGAACAGGTACTTCTCCAGGATCTCCGGGTGCTCCTCTGCCGCTTCGAGCAGGGGCGAATAGATCACGCCTTTCGCCTGGAGCGTCTCGTCCAGGCGCAGGTGCTCGACGCAGCCATTGTGCCGGGCCAGCACACCCGCTCGCTCGCGATCGCTCGCAAGGGCAGCGCGCACCGGAGCCGGCAGGTCGCTGATCGACTTCACCCGCTCACCCTCGCAGGTAACGGGCGAAAACGACTCCGGTTCGAAGTTCGTCAGGTCCGTATAGCGCCACTCCTCGCTCTTCCGAGTGGGCATGGGCGTTTCGACGAACGTCTTCCAGCCCTCGCGGCGCAGCTGCGAGAGCAGGGAAGGTTCGTTTACGGCCCGGACGTAGGTCGCGAGGCCCCGGGCGATCGAGTCGACCGCGGGCTCCGTTGTATCCGTGCTCATGTCGCTGGTTACCGTTCCTTCGGCCAACGTCAGTTCTCCTTGCTTCGGAGACCGTCCGCATGACGCGGCCGGCCCCGGAATCTATCGATCGTGGGGGCGTCCGGCCTCAGCCGACGCTGCCCTCCATTTCGAGCCGATTGAGTTCGATCGCGTACTCGAGCGGAAGCTCCTTGGCGATCGGCTCGATGAACCCGCGCACCACCATGGTCATGGCCTCTTCCATGGAGAGCCCGCGGCTCATCAGGTAGAACAGCTGTTCCTCGCCCACCTTGGAAACCGAAGCCTCGTGCCCGATCGACGACAGGTTCTCGTCGATCTCGATGTACGGATACGTATCCGTACGCGACGTCTCATCCAGGAGGAGCGCGTCGCACTCCACGTTGGACTTCGAGCCCACCGCGCCCTCGTACACCTTGCACAGCCCGCGATAAGAAGAGCGTCCCGTGCCCCTGGATATCGACTTCGAGACGATCTGGGAGGTGGTGCGTGGGGCGGCGTGCACGACCTTACCGCCCGTATCCTGGTGCTGGCCGTCGCTGGCGTACGCGATGGAGAGAATCTCCCCGTGCGCACCCTCTCCGACCAGGTAGCAGGACGGGTACTTCATGGTGAGCTTGGAACCGAGGTTGCCGTCTACCCACTCCATGTTCGCGTTCTCATGCACCATCGCCCGCTGCGTGACGAGGTTGTACATGTTGTGCGACCAGTTCTGGATCGTGGTGTACCGGAAGCGCGCCCCGGGCTTCACGATGATCTCGATCACGCCAGAGTGGAACGAGTCGGTGGTATAACTGGGAGCCGTGCAGCCCTCGATGTAGTGAGCCTGGGCCTCGTCCTCGACGATGATCAGGGTGCGCTCGAACTGCCCCATCTGTTCCGAATTCACCCGGAAGTACGCCTGGAGCGGGATGTCCACCTTCACGCCCTTCGGGATGTAGACGAACGACCCGCCCGACCACACCGCGGAGTTCAAAGCCGCATACTTGTTGTCCTGCGGCGGGACGATGGTGGCGAAGTGCTCCCGGAAGAGCTCAGGGTAGAGCTTGAGGCCATCCTCGATGGATTCGAAGATGATCCCTTGCTCGGTCCACTCCTCCTTCAGCGAGTGATACACCATCTCGGACTCGAACTGGGCTCCGACACCGGCAAGGATCTTCCGCTCGGCCTCGGGAATACCGAGTCGCTCGAACGTGGTCTTGATCTCGTCCGGGACGTCATCCCAGGACCGCTCCATGTGGTCCTGCGGCTTCAGGTAATAGTAGATCTCGTCCAGGTCGAGGCTGGCGACATCCCCGCCCCAATCCGGAAGCGGCTTGGAGTAGAAGATCTCCAGGGCCTTGAGCCGGAATTCCAGCATCCACTCCGGCTCTTCCTTGTGCGCGGATATCTGCCGTACGATGTCCTCGCTCAGGCCTTTTTTCGCCTTGAAGACGGGCTTCTCCTCGGTGACGAATCCGTACTTGTATTCATCGAGCCCGATACCCTTGATGGCTTCATTCTGCGGCATATTTGAATCCTGCCTTACCCTCTCGTCCCGTTCCCGGCGGCGGACGATCCGCCGCCGTTCTCGCCCTTGCGACCCCGCTCAGCCGACCGTGGCTACCTCAGGCTCCTCGTGCAGCCAGTCGTAACCCATCTCTTCCAGCTGGTCCGCCAGCTCGGATCCACCGGAGTGGGCGATCTGGCCGTTCAGCATGACGTGCACGTAGTCCGGCTGCAGGTAATTAAGGATCCGCTTGTAGTGCGTGATCAACAGCACTCCCATGCCCCCGTCCGTGTCGCGAATCGTGTTCACGCCTTCCGAGACAATGCGCAGGGCGTCGATGTCGAGACCGCTGTCCGTCTCGTCCATGACTGCCATTTTCGGCTCCAGCATGGCGAGCTGCAGGATCTCGTTTCGCTTCTTCTCACCGCCGGAGAATCCATCGTTCACGTACCGGGCGGCGAACGCCGGATCGACCTTCAGCATCTCCAGTTTTTCCATGAGGCGCCTCTGGAACGCGAAGATGTCCATGTCCTCGTCTTCCTCGAGCCGCGCGACCGCGGCCGTGCGGAGGAAGTTCGAGATGGAGACTCCGGGAATCTCCGCCGGGTACTGGAAAGCCAGGAACAAGCCGGCCCTGCTGCGCTCGTCCGGTTCCATCTCCAGCACGCTTTCGCCCTCGAGAAGCACGTCTCCCCCGGTGACCTCGTAACCGGGATGTCCGGCAATCGCCTTGGCGAGCGTGCTCTTCCCGGATCCGTTCGGTCCCATCAGCGCGTGCATCTCTCCGTGACGAATTGCCAGGTTGACGCCGCGCAGGATGTCGGTATCCTCGCCCTCCACTCTCGCGTGAAGGTCCCGGATCTCCAGCAGATATTCAGCCATTCCCGTCCGCTCCAATGCCGTGTCGTCTCTTGAGAATCACACGGGCCGGAGGGTAACGTCGGTCACCCGCCCGGCCCGTCGTGTCAACCAGAAATCATCCCCGGTTCGGGACCAAAGTACACTAGTTGAGAACGAGTTTCAAGTGATATAACCGGCGCAGGCTGCTACGGTTCCCTCGATGCAGCCGAGGTGTTCACGGCGGCGTCCCTCCCGTAGTTTCGCGTTCGGGCGACGCACCAGGCCGGGCCGGGCACGATCAGACCAGGGAGACGACTCGATGTACGCCGCATTCTTCCGCCGACATGGCG
>JBDHBK010000421.1:0-2715 GCA_039592635.1 Gemmatimonadota bacterium | reverse complement strand
AAGTCGGAACCCCGGGTCGCCGGCCGGGCAAGCCGGGCAAGCCGGGTGCGGCCGCTGGGTGATTCCGGCGAGTCGCCGGCAAGCAGGATGGCCACGGGTTTCGGTGAGGTCGACCGCGTGCTGGGCGGCGGTCTCGTGCCGGGTTCGGTCGTGCTCCTCGGCGGTGCTCCGGGAATCGGCAAGTCCACCCTGTTGTTGCAGGTCGCCGGTCTTCTGCGTGACCGCGGACACGGAGTTCTCTACGTATCGGGTGAAGAGTCGGCGGAGCAGGTCGCGATGCGGGGAGCGCGGCTGGGAACCGCGGCTGACGTAGCATTCCTCGCTTCCAACGAGCTCGAAGAAGTGATCGGAGCTCTGCGGGACATCCGGCCGGCGGTCATTTGTATCGATTCCATCCAGACCGTCAGTTCGAGGAACATGTCGTCGGTCCCGGGCGGAGTGGCACAGGTGCGAGAGGTGGCGTCGGCTCTGCAGCGCGAGGTGAAGGAGATGGGGGCGGCCTGCTTCCTCGTCGGACACGTAACCAAGGGAGGAGCCCTGGCCGGTCCCCGAACGCTGGAGCACCTGGTCGATGTGGTGCTGCACTTCGAGGGGCAGCGTTCGGGGGATCACAGGATTCTCCGGGGTTCAAAGAACCGGTTCGGCAGCGTGGATGAGATGGCGGCGTTCCGGATGGACGTCGGCGGGCTGGTGCCGGTGCCGGATCCGTCGGCCCTGTTCCTCACTCCCGACGGGACCGAGCAGAGCGGTGCGGCGGTGGCGGTTCCCGTGCACGGCAGTCGCCCGATTCTGGCGGAGGTCCAGGCCCTGGTCGCCCGGGCAAGGTTTGCCGCTCCCCAACGGGTTTGCACCGGCTTCCCGTCCCGCCGGTTAGCGATCCTGCTGGCCGTGCTCGAGCGGAAGGCCGGCGTCGCCCTGGGTGAGCAGGACGTGTTCCTCAACGTGGTGGGAGGGCTGCGCGTGTCCGACCCGGCGGCGGATCTCGCGGTCGTGGCCGCATTGCTGTCAGCTGGTGCGGATCGTCCGTTTCCTGCCGGCACCAGTTTCTTCGGCGAGGTTGGCCTCGGTGGCGAGGTTCGGGGCGTGTCTCACGGAGAGGCCCGGCTCAGGGCGAGCTTCGGCGCGGGCCTCGAGCGGGTCGTGGCGCCCATGGCCCTCGAGGTCGACCTGGCCGGTGAAGTACGCGAGGATCTACGATTCGTGCGTCATGTCAGAGAGGTGTCGGCGCTGCTGGTTCCGGCGGGTGCGGAATGAGCGCCGCAGCTGTGATCGTGGCGGGGGGAAGGGGGGAGCGCCTGGGCTCGCCGAAGCAGTTTCTGCCACTCGGGGGGATTCCTCTTCTCCTGTGGAGCATTCGGAGCTTCGTGGCACATGCTGCGGTCGGTGAGATCGTGGTGGTGCTTCCGGCGGCAGCGGCCGCGGAACCGCCGCCGTGGCTGAAGGGGGAGTCCGTGCGGTGTTGCGCGGGGGGCGAGTCCCGCCGCGGGAGCGCCGGGGCGGGTGTCCTTTCGGTTGGTTCTCGTGCCGACCTGATTCTGATCCACGATGCGGCACGCCCTTTCCTGACGACCGGGCTGACTGATCGGGTCCTCGCTGCGGCCTCCGAGGTGGGCGCGGCGCTGCCGGTCGTTCCCGTTTCTGACACGATCAAACTCGTTGAGAGCGGGCGGGTCGTTGAGACCCCGGATCGGTCGCGACTCGGGCGCGCCCAGACCCCGCAAGCCTTCGAGGCCGGTCTGATTCGCGATCTTCACAGGCAGGCGGCAGAGAAGGGCATAAGCGCATCGGACGATGTTGCCCTCTGTGAATTGGAGGGGCTTCCTGTCGCCGCGGTTGAAGGCGACCCCTGGAACTTGAAGATCACGACTCGGGCCGACCTGGCCCTGGCCGAATGGCTGGTGGCCTCTGGCAGAGTGTCCGTTCCTGGATCCGGGATCGAAACCGGTGACCCGGTATGAGTCGGTCGCGGTCTCACCAGGGGCCGCGAGCGTGGAGCGGGCCGTGCAAAGGGCCGTCGAAGTGTTGCGGGCCGGCGGGGTTCTCGCTCATCCCACGGACACCGTATATGGGCTTGGAGGCGCGGCCCTGCCGGAGGTGGACCTCGAGGTCGCCACGCTGAAAGGCAGGACCCTCGACTCCGCGCCACTCATTCGCATCGCTGCGGATACCGAGACACTCCAGACTGCCTTTCCAGAACTGGTATGGCCCGTGGAGGCGAGGCGACTGGCCCTCGGTTTCTGGCCGGGCGCCCTGACTCTCGTGCTCGAGGATGGCTCCGGGAGGGGAACCGCGGTGAGGGTCGAGGGACATCCATTGATCCAAGCGGTTCTGAGGGCGTGGGCGGCGCCTATCGGGTCCACGAGCCTCAATCTCGCTGGCGAGCCTCCGGCCGTTACCGCCCGGCAAGCCCGAGAGTGCCTGGAGCGGATGCCGGATGTCGAGGCGTCCGTGGTCTTTCTCGATGCAGGGGCTCTTCCCGGTCCTCCCCCGTCGACCCTGGTGTCGTTTCTCGATTCCGTTCCGGTGGTGCTGCGCGAAGGTGCCGTTCCGTCCGCCGCGATTCAGGATTGCCTGAGGGGTACCGGCTCGTGAGATCCGTCCTGTTCGTGTGTACCGGCAACACCTGCCGCAGCCCCCTCGCGGAGGCCCTGACACGAGTAGAGGCCGAGCGCAGAGACGCCCGCGTTACCGTGTCTTCGGCCGGGATCTACGCGG
>JBDHBK010000420.1:0-2717 GCA_039592635.1 Gemmatimonadota bacterium | reverse complement strand
TTGCCCCAGAAGTCGATCTCGTACGAGAAGCCGAGGGCCGCCGTCCACGTGTCGTACTGGAAGCGATCCGGGAACAGGGAGGGCTGTCCGGGAGGCTGCTCGCCTCCACCGCCGATCGCACCTGCGAAGCCGGCATTCGTCGGCGCGTCCTGGTACGTACCATCGGCCGACAGGCCTACTTGCGGGAACAGGTCCGCGCGGGCGATGCGGTAGCGCTGCCGGACTTCTTCGACGCGGGCTACCGCCTCGCGGAGATCCATGTTGGCGGCCAGGGCCGTGTCGACGAGGGCCTCGAGGACGGGGTCGTCGTACACGGTCCACCAGCGCTCCGCTTCTCGCACGTCGCGAATGGAGTCCGCCGCGGCGGCGCTGTCCACGGGGGCCGCCGCGTATTCGGCGGGCAGGTGCAGCACTGTGGTCGGCTCTCGCACCTCGGGGGCAAACGAGCAGCCAGCGGCCACCAGCCCCAGGGCCACCAGCGCCATGACGGGCCTACGCATCGGACACCTCCCGGCTCGCCAGGCCGTGGTAGACGACCTCGAACAGGTGGGCCTTCCGCTCTTCGAGGTAGGCGTCGAAGTCCTCGGCCGCGAGCGGGTTCATCATCTTCACGGTCGGAAGGGTGACAAAAGGAAAGACGCAGGCCGAAACCACGGTCAGCATGAGTTGCCGGGGATTTACGGGCTGGATCTCGCCGCTCTCTACAGCCCGCTCGACGGCCTCGACCATGGCACGCTGTGGTGATCCTTCTGTCGCGAACGCTCGCGCGAGCATCTCTCCGAGGATCGGACTCCCCGCCATGTTCTCGGTCACCATCCACATGGCGGCGTGGCGGTGCTGCCGGACCGAGTCCATGTAGTGACCGATAAAGGCTCGCAGGGTGTCAGCGAACCGGCCCCCCTCGGCGGGTGCGTCGAAGCTCATGAGGAACTCCGTGAACAACCGTTCGGCGACCGCCTCGTACAGTTGCTGCTTGGTGCGGAAGTAGTAGTGCAGAAGGGGCCTGTGGATACCCGCCTCATCGGCTATTTCCTGCAGGCGAGCCCCGTCCTTGCCCTTTCGAGCGAATACCTTGAGAGCGGCTTCGAAGATCCGGGCTTCGGTATCCGCCGCCTCGGGCCCCGAAGGGGCAGTCGAGTCAGTCACTTGTGCGTTCACCTTGACACCTTGTCCATAGTGTTTGACGGTCTAGTCAAACTATACTGGCAAATCAGATTCTGTCAATGATGATCGAGGCTGTACCGGAGCATGAAGAAGTGGGATCAGGAACCGGGAAGACTCGCGCAGAGTTCAGTAGGTGGAATGGGCCAGTAACTTCGCTTGCGTCTGTCGGACACGTGTCGCAGGTTGCCCCTCCCCCATACAGAGTCTTTTTGTGTAGACTTGTAAGCCGTATCGCTGAACTCACTGCAGACCAGGAGTAGCTATGTCGTTCCACCTGCCGAAGCTGCCGTACGCGTACGACGCGCTTGAGCCGCACATCGACGCGCGCACCATGGAGATTCACCACACCAAGCATCACCAGGGATACGTCAACAAGCTGAACGCGGCCCTGGAGGGTCATCCGGACTTGCTGGACCTGACGGCGCTCGAGCTGCTGCTCAGCCTTGATTCGATTCCGGACAGCATTCGTACCGCGGTGCGCAACAACGGCGGCGGACATGTCAATCACTCGCTGTTCTGGACCAACATGAACCCGAACGGCGGCGGCACCCCGGGTGGCATGCTCGGCCAGGCGATCGACGAGTCCTTCGGCTCGTTCGTCGAGTTCCACAAACAGTTCAGCGCCGCGGCGGGAACCCGGTTCGGCAGTGGCTGGGCATGGCTGTGCGCGGCCTCGGACGGCCTGATCGTGACCTCGACGGCCAACCAGGACAACCCGATCTTCACCGACGGCGCCGTGCCGATCCTCGGCCTCGACGTGTGGGAGCACGCCTACTACCTGAACTACCAGAACAGGCGCCCGGACTATGTCGAGGCGTTCTGGAACGTGGTGGATTGGGATGAAGTGGCGGCGCGGTTGGCACTGGTGCGTGCGCACGAAACCTTTGAAGAAATGAAGGGATGGGCCAAGGGACAGTGGGATTCCCTGAAAGACGCGCTCAAGAAGATCACGGACTGACGTGATCAGTGCAGGACTGTACGGGGACCACGATCGTGCGGTCCCCGATCATACCATAGGAGAATGAGAGTATGAAGAGATGGTTTTTCGCCGTCTGCGCGGCGCTTCTGTTTGCCGCCCCGGCCGCTGCGCAGGACAGACCCAACATCCTCGTCATCTGGGGCGACGACATCGGCCAGTTCAACATCAGCGCCTACAACATGGGCATGATGGGCTACGAGACCCCCAACATCGACCGCATAGCCGATGAGGGCATGATCTTCACGGACTCGTACGGCGAGCAGAGTTGCACGGCGGGTCGCTCCACCTTCATCACGGGCCAGTCCGGCTTCCGGACGGGCCTGCTGAAGGTCGGCCTTCCCGGGGCTGATCTCGGGCTCCAGCCCGAGGACGTGACGATCGCCGAACTGCTGAAGCCGCACGGCTACGCCACCGGCCAGTTCGGAAAGAACCACCTCGGAGACCGGGATGAAATGCTCCCGACCAACCATGGATTCGACGAGTTCTTCGGCAACCTGTATCACCTCAATGCCGAGGAAGAACCGGAGAACGAGGACTACCCGGGTGACATGGTGCTCGCCGACGGTCAGACCTT
>JBDHBK010000419.1:0-2717 GCA_039592635.1 Gemmatimonadota bacterium | reverse complement strand
GCCCGCGGCGATACGCAGCGTGGTGTCGGCGGCGCTGACCACCGTGAGGTCTCCCTCCGTCACCGTTCCGGTCTTGTCGAGGCCCACCGTGTCCACGTCCGTGAGGTCGAGCAGACCGTCGGCAGAGCGGAACATCAAACCCCTGCGGGCAGCCGCGCCGAGACCGGCGGCGGCGGCCAGGGGCCGTGAGAGGGCCAGCGCGCAGGGGCAGGCCACCACAAGGACTGCGACGCAGGCCCGGAGGGCGGTTCCGCTGTCGCCCACAAGCATCCACCCGGAAACCGTGAGGGCGGCCGCGATCAGGGTCGCTCCCGTAAACCACGGTGCGATGCGATCCGCACTGGAGAGACGGACGGGACGATCCGCAGCGGCTCTGAGATCCGCGGCCATGCGCTGGAGAGTGGTCTCATCCCCCACCCGCTCCACCCGAACGGTGAGCGTTCCGTCCACCAGCACGGCGCCCGAGACCACCTGATCGCCCGCCGAAACGAGCACGGGTTCGGCCTCGCCGGTGATCAGGGCCAGCCGCACCGTGGCCTCGCCGCCCTCCACGACGCCGTCCGCGGCGAACTCCTCCCCCGCGCCCACGTCGATCAGGTCTCCCGGGACCAGATCTCCGGCCGGGACTACTTCAACCGCATCTCCCACCCGCCTGCGGGCCGTGGCCGGAAGGGCCGCCGCGAGAGAGACCGCTGCCTCGGCAGCCCTGCGGCGTCCCCTGCCCTCCAGCATGCGACCGGCGAGAAGCAGGGCGACCAGCATGGAGAGCGAGTCGAAGTACGTATCGGTTCCCACCAGTGTCGATACCAGGCCGTGCACGTACAGGACGGCCACGGCCAGGGCGATCGGGAGGTCCATGTGGAGGACTCTGTTCTTCAGCCCCTGGATGGCGCCGGAGAAGAACGGCTCGGCGCACCACAGGGCCACCGGCGTGACGAGCAGAAGCGAAGCCCAGCGGAACAGGGCTGCATAGCGCTCTTCCATCGCTGACACCCAGCCGAGATAGAGCGCCGCCGACATCAGCATGATGTTCATGGCGGCGAACGTTGCGACTCCGAGCCGGATGACGAGGCCCTGGTCCGGCTTGCTTTCCTCCCCGAGAAGACGCGGTCGATAGCCGAGCGCCGCGACCTTTCCGGCCAGGGTGCCCAGATCCACGGCCTCGGGATCCCAGCGCAGGCTCGCCCGGCCGGTGGCGTAGCTCACGGTCGCCTCTTCGACACCGGGTGTGGCCTGCAGGATGTGCTCGGTGACCCACACGCACGAGGCACAGCGCAAGCCATCGAGGACCAGTCGCACCTCCGCGCTGCCGTCGTCGCAAAGGGTGACGGGTACGGCGTCCCAGCCGGGTCGCAGGGGACCGGGACGGGGGGCGAATTCCTCTCGATCCTGGTAGTAGCGCTCGAGTCCGGCACCGCGGATGATGGCGGCCGCCATCTCGCACCCGTGGCAGCACCAGGTGTCCTCGGGGCCTTCGACGGGGGTGCCGCAGTGGGGACAGCGAGAAGTGATCAGCGCGATTCCGTGTGGTACGACGGGACCACTTCGTCCCGATCGGATACGGCCACGTAGATGAACACTGCGTTCATGATGACCACGATCAACAGACCCACGATGATCATGATCGGCCACAGCAGCCGGTCGAACTTACGGACCGGTTGAGCCAATCTCCGCTCCAGTCTTGAACGTGGGATGGAGTACGATCTCCCCATCGCCATCGGTGACGCTCACGTCGAACGTCGTGGTACGGACGAGGTCCGCTGAGGGCGGGACCCGCACGATCAGGGGCACCGTCCGAGTCTCGGTGGAACTGAGCTCGACGGGCTGCGTGATCACCTCAGCGCCGGCCAGGCCGGACACTTCAATATCATACGTCACCGGGGTCAGGCCCGGGTCCTTGTTCGTGATCTTGAGCAGGAACGTGTTTCGTGTCGAACCGTCCGTGTCGACCGTGTACAGCGATCCCGGCGCCCTGTTCACGGTGGCCTCGAACGGCACCCGGCGCGCCAGCAGCACCGCTCCCGCAGCAATGATCGCGACCAGGATCGCGCCATACACGTAAGTGCGCGGACGCCAGCGCCGCACCGTTCGGCCTTCGGACTCGGCGATCGTCGAGTACTCGACGAGCGTCCGGTGACCCAGCTGCCCCATCACGCTCACGCACGCATCGATGCAGCGGGCGCACTGGATGCACTCGAGCTGGAACCCGTCCCGGATATCGATCCCCTGCGGGCACACCGCCACGCACTTGTTGCAATCGATGCAGCGGCCGTCCAGCGCCGCCTGCTTCCCTGCCTGCCGGGGCTCTCCACGCTGCGGGATGTAGCTGACCGTCAGTGACTCGTCGTCGGCCAGCGCGCTCTGGAATCGGGCATACGGACACACGTAGCTGCAGAACTGCTCGCGGAACCACGTGAAGTCCCAGAACCAGAAGAAGGTGAAGATCGCGGTCAGAGAATACTCGACCGGACCGGCCTGTCCGGTCCACAGCTCGCGCGCTCCGGCAAAGATGCTCATCCCGGCCATCGCCAGAAACACGGAGACGGCTAGGAACACGGACCACTTGGCGGCCTTCCGCCATGCGCGGTCGAAGGTCCACCCCCTCGTGTCCCTCCGCTTTCGCGTCAGCCGGTCGCCCTCGATCCACAGCTCGATCGGGCGGATCCAGGATTCCAGGAAGACCGTTTGTGGGCACGCGTACCCGCACCAGATGCGGC
>JBDHBK010000418.1:0-2720 GCA_039592635.1 Gemmatimonadota bacterium | reverse complement strand
GAGCTTATTTCGCCGGGGACGGATTCTCGGTCCTCAGGACTTCACCGGAGCGCTTTCTGCACGTCTCCCCATCGGGCGCCGTTCAGACCCGGCCCATCAAGGGGACCCGGCCCCGCAGCGACGACGCACGCGAGGACCGAAGACTGGGCCTGGAACTCCAGGCCAGCGTGAAGGACCGGGCGGAGAATCTGATGATCGTCGACCTCCTGCGTAACGACTTGTCGCGTGTGTGCAGAGCGGACTCTGTGCGGGCCCTCGATCTGTTCCGGATCGAATCGTACGAGACCGTGCACCACCTGGTATCGACGGTAGAGGGAACGTTGAAAGAGGGCCGGGACCGATCTGACCTGCTCACCGCCACGTTCCCTTCCGGTTCCGTCACCGGGGCACCGAAGATTCGGGCCATGGAGATCATCTCCGAACTCGAACCCGTGGCCCGAGGACCGTACTGCGGGGCTCTCGGATACCTGGGATTCGGTGGGGACATGGACACGAGCGTATCCATTCGCATAGCCGTCGCCAGCGAGGGCCGGGTGGCCTTCCACGCCGGCGGCGCCGTCGTGGTGGACTCGGATCCGGCGGCCGAGTACGAAGAGACGCTCGACAAGGCGCGTGCCCTGGTGTCGGCAATTCCGGGAACGGCACGATGATCGTCCTGCTGGACAACTACGACTCCTTCGGGCACAACCTGGCCCGCTACCTGGAGCAACTCGGCGAGACTGTCGCAGTCATCCGCAACGACGCGATCGACGTGGGGCAGCTCATCTCGCTGGACCCGACGCACGTCGTGATTTCGCCGGGGCCGTGCACGCCGGCGGAGGCCGGAATTTCGGTCGAGCTGGTCCGCGGGTGCACCTCCGGCATTCCCTTGCTGGGCGTGTGCCTCGGGCACCAGTGCATCGGGGCCGCGTTCGGGGCAACCGTCGTTCGAGCCGGGCCCGTGCACGGGAAGGTCAGCCCGGTCGAACACGGACGACGTGACCTGTTCGCGGGGCTTCCGTCACCGCTGACGGCCACCCGATACCACTCGCTGGTGATCGACCCGGACACACTGCCGCCGATGCTCGAGCCAACGGCCTGGACCTCGGGCGTCCTGATGGGAATCCGACATCGGACGCTGCCGATGTGGGGCGTCCAGTTCCACCCGGAAGCGGTGCTCACGGAGTACGGGCACGCTCTGCTGAGGAATTTTCTGGCCCTGGGAAGGGCCGAGGCGCCGCCGGGGCTGGCGCCAGGGTTGCCTGTCCCGGAATTGCCCGCTCTTCCGCCGTCGGGCCTGCCCGAGGCCTGACCTCGCGAGCGTCTACCGCGACGGTTCGCGGGCCCGGAACTGGAGCGCCTCGGCGACATGCCCCGGCTGGATCGACTCCGAGCCCTCAAGGTCGGCGATGGTGCGCGAGACCCTGAGAATCCGGTGGCAAGCCCGGGCGCTGAGAGCGAACGCGGCCGAGCCCCTTCGCAGCATGGCATCGGAGGGATCGTCCAGCTTGCAGTGGTCGCGGATCGACCGGGGCGACAGGCCGGCGTTCAGCAGCGAGGGACGGCCGGAACGCCGCGACGACCGGGAGCGCGCCTCCCTCACCCGGCGCCGCATGGCGGGACTCTCCGGAGGGCCCGGCCCTGCCCGAAGCACGTCCCACCCAACCGCGGGAACGTCCACGTGCATATCGATCCGGTCCAGAAGCGGAGCGCTCAGCCTGCCGGCGTGGCGCTGCACTACAGCGGGATCGCACGTGCAATCTCGCTCGAGCTCCAGCAGGCGTCCACATGGACACGGATTCATGGCTGCAGCCAGGAGGAATCGCGCGGGATATCGGACCCGCGCCCCGGCACGGGTGATCCTCACCGCGCCCTCCTCGAGGGGTTGGCGCAGGGCCTCCAGGGTCCTGGCCCGGAACTCGGTGAGTTCGTCCAGAAACAGGACACCGTGATGCGCCAGAGAGATCTCGCCGGGCTGCACGGGGACTCCGCCTCCGATGAGGCCAGCGCTCGTAATCGTGTGGTGCGGGGCCCTGAACGGTCGGCCCTCGAGCACGCCGGCCCCTGCCGGAAGCCGGCCCGCCACGCTGTGCACCGCCGTGGCCTCGAGCGCTTCCTCTCGCGTCAGCGGCGGCAGGATGGACGGGAGTGCCCGGGCCAGCATCGTCTTGCCAACGCCGGGCGCTCCTCGCAGCAGGATGTTGTGTCCGCCCGCCGCGGCGATCTCCAGGGCACGCTTGGCTATCGGCTGTCCCGAAACGTCGCCGAAATCGCTCATCGGGGAGGCCGTCGGCCGAGCTGGCCCCGGCGCCTCGTCGACCGACCGCAGCTCGACATCGCCGCGCAGGAAACCCAGCACATCTCCCAGGCTGCCCGCGCCGAGGACCCGCAGGTCTCGTGCGGGCTGAGTCTCCCGCAGGTTACCCACTGGAACGATCAGCCCCTCCAGGCCCTTCACGCGGCTGAAGCGAAGCGCGATCGGGAGTGAGCCCCGCACCGGCCGGATGGTGCCGTCGAGACCCAATTCGCCCACGAAACCCCAGCGCCTGACGCGGGCACCGGGCACGTGGCCGGCGCCAGCCAGCACGGCGACCGCCACCGGGAGGTCGAACGCCGCTCCCTCCTTTCGCACGTCCGCGGGAGCCAGGTTGACCGTGATCCGGAGACCCGGGACGCGCAGGCCGAGCTGGGCCGCGGCGGAGCGGAACCTCTCCCGGCACTCGCGCGCCGCGGACGGCGCC
>JBDHBK010000417.1:0-2835 GCA_039592635.1 Gemmatimonadota bacterium | reverse complement strand
TCTGCGTTGTAGTCGATCGGCGCGGAGCGAAGGAACCACAGATAGTGCTCCCTCGCCGTTGCGTAATCCGCTCGTGCCTCAGCGATTCGGGCCAGCTCCAGGCGGGCGAGCGGGGCGGCAAAGCCGCTGACCTTTACGGCAGGCGGATGTACATTCTCCTGCCAGTGAAGTAGCGCCTCGGCCCGTACAGTGTCTCCCCGGGCCAGCAGCCAACGACCAGCTGCGAGGCGGTTTACGGCGTGGAGTACCGGCATCTCTTCGAAAATCCTTGAGGCCCAGAGGACGGGTACCTGGTCCGGCGGCACGAGCATCTCGAGAACATATAAGCTGTCGGCCGCGGCGGCGCGATCGCCTTCCAGAGCGAGGGCGAATGCCCTGAGCGAGCGGCTGAACGTCGCCATTGTCCGGTCCTCGCCCGCCGGTATCTCCGAGCACGCCAGGTCCAGGCCGTCCGGGTCCTCCGATGCAAAGGCCAGCACGCCGTCCAACCAGCTCTGCTCAGCGAGAAGACGTGGAAGATCCGGGTCTGGATTGCCCCAGGGAAACGATATGGACGGATCACCAGCGCGCCGCGCAGCACGCTCGGCGTACGGCCGCAGCTCGCTGACCTGTGTCTGACCCACGTGCCCAAGCCACGCACCGGCCACCGCGAGCCGGTAGACGGCCAGGGTGGCGGTCGGATCCGGACCCTTGGCTGCTTCCTGGATGTGGACGGACGCCGAGTCCCAGGCTCCGGACCCGGCCCACCCGAAGGCTGCCGCCAGGTGATACCAGGCCCGATTCCTCGGTTCGGGCTCCAACGGAATGAAGGGAGCGAAGCCGTCGACCAGGCAGCGTGGCGTCCCTCTCAAGAGCGCAAAGAACCGGTAGGTAAAGGCATAAAGGAAGTTGTCGGGATCGCCGGCGGCATGCGCATGCTTCGCGACCAGGGCCTCGCGGGCCTGGCGGAGTTTCGAACTGTCGGTTGCCTGCCCCATATAGGCCTCGCACACCACTCCCGTTGTGACTCGCTGCCGCAGCGAGTCGGTCCAGTCGCCGGGTAGGGAGTCCGCGAGCTCGACCAGGGACTGCCACCTAGAATCCTCTGCGTACTGAGCGAGGCCCAAGTGCCATTCCACCCAGCTCTTCTCGGGCATCAACTCCACGGCTCGCTCAAGAATGCGAGCCGCTTCAGCGCGGCGATATCCCCAGAAGCTCCCGTAGTGCAACATCAAGTCGCCGCAGTCCGCCACGATGGGCCAGAAGTCCCAATGCTGATCGGCCAGTAACCGGTAGTTGTCGACGAGCTCTTTTCGTGTAGTCCCGGGGTGCCACACGGTGGGGTCCACACCGAATCGCCAGGGGGCCGTCCGGACCCAGGTCCTCTGCGGCTCCGGAAGCTCATCCACATGCGCCAGCAGAGTCCGCGTGATCGTGGAGTCGGGACCAGGGGCGTCGGGCGACGAAAGCTCGTCCCAAGCGGCGCGTGTGTTGCCGTACATCGCGGCAGCGATCCAGAACGTGGTGTCGATCCTGAAAGCTTGCTCGAACAGGTCGCCCGCTTCGTCCATGCGCGCATCCACGTAGGCCATCTCGCCCTCGAGGAACTTCTTCAGGGCCTTGAGCGAATCCGTTCCCAGCGCGGCCTCGACCTGGGGGGTCGGAGCGTCGCCCCTCTGCCAGATCTGTGCGAGGAGGTTGTGCGCGAGTGCGTTCGCGAATGGAACCACGCTGTCCGAGTGTGCGGTGGCCGAGGCGTCCGTGAGGAAGGAGATCGTACTGTCCGCCGTATGGAGCTGGACGTACGCCTGCACCCGGTCACCCGTGCGGACGAGGGTGCCGGTGAGCACGCTGCTCGCCCCAAACGTCGTGCGCGCGAGCTCCGCTGCCTCTTCCATGCCCAGCACCCCGCCCGCGGCCGCCGAGAGCATCGAGACCCCCGGCTCGGTCTCGATTTCTCCCACGCCGTTCAGATTGTGGGCAAGGAACACGGAGAGCCCCCTGCCGAGGTCCCCGAGAGCCGAATCACCTTCCACCGTTGGAATCAGCGGGAAGATCGCCATCTTCGACGCCGCGGTCGGCACGGCGGGCCGTAGCGTCCGGGACAGGCCGAAGCCGAACAGCGCCACCACGACAGCCACGGCCGGGAGTCCGGCGGTCAGACGCCGGGAGAGGCGTTTCGGGCTTCTGCCCGCCCGCTTCTCATCCCCCTTCGCCAGCGCCTCGGCAAGCGCTCCCGCACTCGGGTACCGGTCCGCCGGCACCTTCGCCATCGCCCGCTCGACCGCCGCGATCACCCCTTCCGGCACCGTCGAGCGCACCGTCGTCAGGTCCGGCACCGGGTCCAGCGCATGACGAGCCATCACCGCCTGGGCACTCGGACCCGTGAAGGGGGCAGTCCCACCCAGCATCTCGTACAGCACGCACGCCAGCGCGTACTCGTCGCTCCGCGCGTCCGCCTGTCCGCCCGCCGCCTGCTCCGGACTCATGTAGCTCGGCGTCCCCACCGCCACGCCGGTGCGAGTCAGCTTCTCTCCGCCCGCCTCCTCCAGCGCCGGATAACGCCGTGCTCGTGCGCCTCGTCGAGCGCGGCGGCCAGCTCGGAGGTGATCCGTAGCGCCTCGTCCACGGGCAACTGCTTCTCACGATCAAGCCGCGCGCGCAGGCTGTCCCCTTCCACGAAGGGCATCACGTAGTACAGCAGACCATCCGCTTCACCGGAGTCGTACAGGGGGAGGATCCCGCGGTGGCGCAGCTTCGCCACGATCTCGATCTCGCGCAGGAAACGCTCGCGACCCAGCGAGGCCGCGATGTCGGGGTGCAGGACCTTGATCGCGACCGAACGGCCGTGCTTCA
>JBDHBK010000416.1:0-3071 GCA_039592635.1 Gemmatimonadota bacterium | reverse complement strand
ATGAGCAGGTTCACCGCCACGCCCAGGGTCTCGACCCGAGTCCAGCGGTCGCGCCCCGGCGCTCCGTGCGTCCAGGCCAGCAATGCCACGGCCGGGATCATGAACAGCCAGGCGGTCACGACGAAGTCCGTGATATGCGGGGACAGGATCCAGCGCCCCACGGCCCAGTCGGTGAACTCCAGCAGGATCCAGCCCCCGGCGAAGTATGCCCCGACGATGTGCGGTACCCGACGGCGTATAAGCTCCGTCCAGAGAAGCGAGGTGCGGGTCAAGACTAGTCTCCGATGAAGGTCCTCAACCTGCTCAGCGCCGGCGGGCTTGTCCCGCTTGGCTGACCGGCGGGCTTGTCCCGCTTGGCTGACGCGAGGTTACGGTTGCATGTTACCGGGTCACACGGCGGCAAGATCCCCGATCAACGAGACGCGCCGCAAGCCCCGCACGGAGGTGAATGACATGAGACAGCTGATTCGGCGACCGTCGGGCGTTCACTTCGTGACCGTGGCGCTACTGGTCGGGCTGCTCGGCGCGTGTGGTGAGTCGGCTGACGACGGGCCGACCAGGGGGACCCAATCCGCTGAGGCGGCCGCCGCATTCCAGGAGCTTCCCAACCTGCTGACCTCCCTGGACAGCCTTCCCGAGGGAACCCGTCGAGCGCTGGCACCGTGGACCGGGGACCTGCCCGACATGGCCGAGCGGCGAGTGGTCCGACTTCTCACGGTGCACGAGCCCATGTTCTTCGGCTTCGACGGCCGCAGGCAATCCGGCGTCATTGCCGAGGCAGCCGTTGCGCTGGAGGAGTTCCTGAACCAGAGGCTCGACCGGAACCAGCTGAAGGTGATCGTGCTGGTTCAACCCGTGACCCGCGACCTCCTGATTCCCTTCCTCGAGGAAGGCAGGGGTGACATCGCCGCCGCCGGACTCACGATCACTCCTGAGAGGCTGGCGCAGGTCGACTTCGCGAACCCGACCGCGACGGGGATATCGGAGATCGTGGTCACCGGTCCCGGCACGGAGGTGGCGGTTCCGAATCGCGTCGAGGAGCTGGCCCGCCTGGAGCTTCACGTTCGGCCCTCGAGCAGCTACTGGGAGAGTCTCCAGGCCCTCGATCAGGATCTGCGCAGGCAGAATCTGGAACCGCTCAACCTGGTGGCGGTCGACGAAGTGCTGGACGCGGAAGAGCTGCTCGAGCAGGTAAGCGCCGGGAATTCGCCAGCCACCGTGGTCGATGCGTACCAGGCCGAATTCTGGTCGCAGATTTTCCCCGACCTGGTGCTTCACCCAGACCTCGCGGTGCGAACGGAAGGGAAAATCGGGTGGGCCATCCGCAAGGAAAGCCCGGTACTCAAGGAGGCGTTGAACGACTTTCTGCGGGAGTACCGTCCGGGTACCCTGACGGGCAATATTCTGCTGAACCGCTACATGCGGGACACGGCGCGGGTACAACGGGTGCGGCGCGCAGAACACGCGAGTGCTTTTACGCGGCTTCGGGGTACGTTCGAGAAGCACTCCGCCACTTACGGGCTCGACTGGGTGCTGGTGGTGGCCCAGGCCTTTCAGGAATCGAGGTTGGGCGCCGACACCGAGAACAGCCACGGCGCCGTGGGGATCATGCAGATCAAACCGGCTTCGGCGGCCGAGGCCGGTGTCGACGACATCAGCACGGATGACAGCAATATCGAAGCGGGTACCGCGTATCTCAGGCTCCTGATCGACCACTACTTCGACGACCCGGACCTGGACCCGACGATGCGACAGATATTCGCGATCGCCGGCTACAACGCGGGTCCCACTCGCATCCGAAACCTGAGACGGAAGACGGCCGCAGCCGGACTCGACCCCAACCAGTGGTTCAACAACGTCGAGGTTCTCGTGGCGCGGGAGGTCGGTCGGGAGACCGTCCGCTATGTCAGCAACATCATGAAGTACTACGTGACCTTCACCCTGATGATCGAGGACCGACAGCTCGAGGAGTCACGGGGCCAGTGAGCGACCCGCTTGCCTACCTTCTCCTGTTCCTGGCGGGCTCGGTTGCGGGGACCATCAATGTGCTGGCAGGCGGCGGGTCCTTTCTCACCCTCCCGCTCCTGATCTTCCTTGGCCTCCCGGCTACGGTGGCCAACGGCACCAATCGAATCGCCATCCTGGTGCAGAACGTGGGAGCCGTGTGGAGCTTCAACCGGCATGGCGTGATGGACTGGAGCTGGATCCGTTCGGCAGCCCTCCCTGCCCTGGCCGGGGCGGGACTGGGCACGTGGGCCGCGATACGGATCGACGATGCCTCCTTCCAGCGGGTACTCGCCGCCCTGATGGTCGTCTTCGCCGTGGTGATGCTGTTCGACCCGCTGCGCAACCGGATCAGGCGTGCAGGGGAAGACGCGGTCGCCGAGGCGGCCGAGACCGAAACACCAGCCCGCCTGTCAGGCATGGCCTTTTCCGCCACCTTCTTCGGCGTCGGCGTGTACGGCGGCTTCGTTCAGGCCGGCGTCGGTTTCTTCATCCTGGCCCTCGCCATGCTGGCCGGCTTCGACCTCGTACGGGGAAACGCCCTCAAGGTGCTCGTGGTTCTGGTGTTCACACCCCTGGCGCTCGTTCTGTTCGCCCTGGCCGGCAAGGTGGACTGGGGCATGGGAATCGCGCTCGCGGGCGGCAACCTGCTCGGCGGGTTGATCGGCACCCACCTCACGGTCCTGAAGGGCCACGCGTGGGTGAAGCGGGTGGTGGTGGTCATGATCGTGGTGTTCGCCCTGAAACTGTGGATCGCGCCGTAGCGGGCTTACCTCGCTCCGTCACCAGCTTCCAGCTCCTCGAGCGCGCTGCTGTATACCTCGGCCAGCGAGGTCTCGAGGTCACCCAGCAGGGCGAGGCTGATCATTCCCTGGCGCACGGCGGCCGCCGGATCGTCCTGGGCCGTCCTCATGGCCTCGGTCATGTTGTCCACCGCCGCGCTCTGAACCCGCTCGTACAGGTCCTGGACCTCGTAGACCTCGGACAGCTCGCGCATCACGTCGAAGTCCAGGTACTGGACGGCCTGGCTCATCCGGGCGCTCTGCCAGGCAGCGGACGAAAGGAGC
>JBDHBK010000415.1:0-2737 GCA_039592635.1 Gemmatimonadota bacterium | reverse complement strand
CGCTTTGCATCCGGTACCTAAGACAGAGTGTCGGCCCCCTCAGGATTCAAGTAGCTGACGAATCGCTCCCGCTTGAGCAGCCGGACGAGGTGTCCCAAACGCTGGTTCACCGGGTCCACGCGGTCACCGAACTCTTCTCGAACCAGCGCGGCAAGCTCTCCGACGTTGATGGTGCCGCTCATCCTGAGCCACGCGAAAGAGCCAACTTCGTCAAGCCGGATTCGGGGAGGAGCGAGCATGAAGGACACCCACCGCCCCATGGAGCGGGGTCCGCGAACGCGCGGACGACTGCGGACCAGCGTGACGATCCCAGTCTCACCTTCCTCCCACTCCACTTCACGAACGGGCATCATGTCGAGAAGGTTCGGCCCGGTCCGCGTGCCCACGTCGCGCCGCGACCCGCGTCGCCGGATCACCCCGCTCAGCCTCTCTATTCGCTTCTCAGGTTCTTCAACGGCAGCCACGCGAGCAATCCGATCACGACGGGGTAGGCGAGCAGGCCCAGCACGAAGCTGCCGTCGCCTGCCGGCGTAAGCGCAGCCTTCCAACGGGCGAGCAACGGTACGAAGTCCTGGCCCAGGAACAGGAATGCCAGGGTCACGGCCATGAGAGACTCTCCTGCGATGAACCCGGACGAAAGCAGAATGCCCTTGTTCTCCGATTCCTTCCGTTGGCCCTCGCTGCAACCCATCCTCTTCTGCCTCCACTCGAAGAACGCCTTGATCAGCCCTCCGACGAAGATCGCGGCGGTCGAATAGAACGGCAGGTACATCCCGACGGCGATCAACATGGGGGCGGGAGCGTTCACGAGAATGAGACCCACGGCGAAGAACATGCCGGTGATCACGAGCGGCCAGGCCATCTCCCCGCCGACGATGCCGTTGGCTATCAGGGCCATGAGGCCCGCCTGCGGGGCCGGGAGTTCCGCGGAGCCGATCGTGTACGCCGCGTGCATCACGTTCAACGCGATGGCCAGGACGACCGCGGCTCCGATCACTCCGATGATCTCGCCGATCTCCATGCGCCACGGAGTCCCGCCGAGAAGGTGACCCACCTTGAGGTCCTGCATCATGTCGCCCGCGACTCCCGCGGCGCAGCAGACGACACCGGCTACCGCGAGTACACCGGCCACGCCACTGATGTCGGTCAATCCGATCGCCACCATCAGGATGGCAGCGACCAAGAGCGCTGTCAGGGTCAACCCGGAAATGGGGTTATTGGAGTTACCGATCAGCCCGACCAGGTACCCCGCGACGGCCGCAAACAGGAATCCGAGGATCAACATGACCGCCGTGAGGATGGCGGCACCCAGCACGGAGCCCGTGAAGTAGAGATACAGGAAGAAGGTCGCGACTCCCATGCCCCCGATTCCGAGCAGCACCCAGTTGAGCGGGAGGTCCACTTCGGTCCGGGGGGCTCTCTCTCCATCGACCGGTCCGAGCTTCATGTCAGCCAGCGCCTTGCGAATCCCTGAGACCAGTGGGCCCCTCAAGCCCCACAGGGTCCAGAATGCCGCCACGATCATGGTCCCGACGGCGAGCGGTCGCACCTGGTTGAACCACACGTCCTCGCTGAGGGTCACCAGGTCTCTGGCCGAATCGAGTCCCGCGCTCAGGCCCGGATTGAGGAAGACGGCCAGCGGCACGAGGAAGAGCCAGCCCATGACCGCCCCGGCGAAGAGAATGGCGGCCACGCGGAATCCGACGATGTAGCCGACTCCCAAGAGCATCGGCGAAGCCGCCGGCGTCTGCATATAGAGTCCGCCACCCGCATACTCCGTCTTCTCGCCCAGAACGGAAATGGAGGACTGCCCGAAGGCGATGGCGCCAACCGTCTTCTCCTTGATGAGCATGATGCCGTTGGAGTTCTTGAACAGCTCCCAAACGGCAGCGAGAACGATGCCCCCGAACACGAACTTGGCTCCGGTCTGTCCGCCCTGTCCCGCCTTGACGATCTCGGCCGCAGCCACGCTCTCCGGGAAGGGAAGGTCGGCTTCCACTACCAGTGTACGGCGAAGGACGATCACGAAGAGCACACCCACGACGCCCCCCACCAGCATGATCGCGGTACTCTCCCAGTATCGCAGGGTGTCCCACGCCCCCGTAATGACGAATGCCGGGATCGTGAAGATCGCCCCGGCCATGAGGGACTCTCCTACGGACGCCGTGGTCCGGGCGATGTTCTCCTCGAGAATCGTGCCGCGAAACGGCCGGAGCACCGCCATCGCAACTACCGCCGCGGGGAAGGCGGCGGCGACGGTCAGCCCCGCCTTCATTCCCACGTACGCGTTGGCCGCGCCCAGAACGATGGCCATGAGAACGCCCAGGATCACGGCCTTGAACGTCAACTCCGCCATGTTGGTGTCAGCCGGCACGTAGGGAACATCCCTCCGGTCGCTCATCCGTTGCCTCCGGTGTGTGGAGCGCGATGCGTTGCTCGAGTTAACGATTGTGGACGCGAGGGGGTCCACGCCGTATCGTGCCGAAGTTGTCGTCCAGCGGCCCTACCCGCCAGCGTGAACGATCCCGCGACGAGGCCGCACGCGACCCCGGAGCGTACCAACAGGAGGGACCATGACCTTCGTTTCAGATCTGCAGCCAATCGCCGTCTGGTCGCATTTTGATCAGCTCCTCACCATACCTCGGGGTTCCAAGAAGGAAGACCGGGCCCGCGAGTTCGTCATCTCGGTTGCCGACCGCCTGGGCCTCGAGTACACCGTGGATCAAACCGGCAACGT
>JBDHBK010000414.1:0-3677 GCA_039592635.1 Gemmatimonadota bacterium | reverse complement strand
CATCAGCCGGATGAGAAAACGGGCGAGGCCGAACGGGGCCGATGTGTTCTCACCGCTCGACGTGGTCAGCGGACGGCTGATCATGGCGAAGAACGCCCGGTAGATCAGGGCATGCCCATCCAGAAGGAAGAGGGTGGGGGCGTCGTGCGGTTCGCTCACTTGGGCGGCTCAGATCGGTTGCGGGGCTCCTGGATACGCCGGCGCCCCGAACCGAATCGGCCGGGGCGCCGCAGAACAGATTCTAAAGAGGTGGGAAGCTAGACCCGGGTGACGTTGGCCGCGCGCGGCCCCTTGTCGCCGTCAGCAAGCTCGAACTCCACCTCCTGGCCCTCGGCCAGAGTCTTGTAGCCCTCGATGTTGATGGCGCTGTAGTGCACGAAGACGTCCTTGCCGTCCTCGAGCTCAATAAAGCCATACCCCTTGGCATCGTGGAACCACTTGACCTTGCCTCTGGACATTCGGTGCCCTCCTGAAGAAGGAACGTCTGCACGACGGAGCACCGGGGCGGTGCCCCATACGGTTGATCCTACCAAGCCGTCAAGGTCGAGTCAACCAGGGTTTTCGGTGAGGTCGTAGAGCCTGGAATAGATGTTCATCAGGTCGGTACTGGCCGAAAACTCGGGAAACCGGCGCCACGCGGTATAGCGGTGCGGACCGGCGTTGTACGAGATCAGGGCCGGGACGAGGGAACCTCCTCTGCGCTCCAACAGCTCACGCAGATAGCGGCTCCCGAGGGCGAGGTTCACCTCGGGCACGACGAGCTGCTCGGACCGGAATTCGGCGATCCGAATTCGTCGGGCCATTTCGGCCCCCGTTGCCGGCATCAGCTGCATGAGTCCCGTGGCTCCGGCACTAGATACGACATCTCGATCGAATTGCGATTCGCGGCGCGTCAGTGCGGCCACGAGCGTCGCGTCCAGCCGCTCTGCGCTCGCCCTGTCCAGCCGCTCTGCGCTCGCCCTCTCGACGAGGAGCGGTTCGTAGACGATGGGGTAGACGGCACGGAGGAGTTCCTCGCTCCAGATTCCGGATCTGGCCCGATGCACTCCCCACGCGATCGATGTACCCTGCCAGGAGAACCCGGCCTCGTTCAGCCCGATGGCAAGCGCGAGCCGGTCGTCGCGAGATTCGCGGGGGCCTTCGCGAGCGGACAGCTCCCGCAGCGCCCGCCCCTTCCAGCCGAGTTCTCTCAGCTTCCGCATCCGGCGTAGGAGGGCCACGTGGTCCGGACGCAGGCTCACGGCGGGGGTCGCGCGAAGCTCGAGGAAGTCCCACGGCTCCACGCCGAGCCAGCTCGCTGCCTCGATCCCGTAGTAGCCGATCGGATCCTCGCCGAGGACCTGGCGGTACAGCACCCTGGCCCGGGCACTGTCCCCCGCCGCATCCCGGGCACGGGCCGCCCAGAACGTGGACGCTCCATACCAGTTGCCGCCCGGGAAACGCCGGCGATAGGTGTCGAAGTGTGTCGCCGCGTCTACGGGGTTGTCCTCGACCAGGTCGATCATCCCGAGCCGGATAAGAGCGTTCCCGGCGTGCGAGGAACGCGGGAACCGCGCCACCGTCTCCTCGTAGCCCACGCGGGCGTCCGCCAGCCGGCCGCGATCGTGTTGAATGTCGGCCAGGAGAAACGCCGCATACGGACCGTCCGGGGCGAGGGGGTCGGCTGCCACGAGGCGCCACAGTGCCATCGCGTCATCACGGAGGCCCCTGCGGTACAGGGCACGGCCGGACAGAAACCGCATTCGCTGCTCGAGCTTCCCGTCCATCGGGACTGCATTGTCTGCCGTCTGGCCCTCGATCCACGGCTCAAGGAGACGGCTTACGGCCGAGTACTGCCGGTCAGCAAACAGGGCCACGGCCAGGTCCATCGTCACATCCGCTCGATCTTCATCGTCAGCCGATGCCAGTGCCGCCTGGAGCATTCGGATGCCCCGGTCCCGCCGCCCCTCGCGTGCCTCCACCTCGGCAACTCGCCGCAGGTTCTCGACCGAAGAATCCCGTGCCAGGAGGAACTCACCTGCCTCTGCGCCCACGCCCTGATACCGGATCGCGGATTCCGCTTCGCGCCGAGCCAGCGCCGTATCGCCGAGGGCCTCGTGCACGGGGACGATCCACTCCGCGGCCAGCCGGGCTTTCGCGCGACGACTGAGCGAATCGACCAGCGCCAGCGCCCGGACCGTGTCGGCCGCTACGAAGTACGCCCGGGCCAGCTCTGTGAAGGTGGAGTCCTGCCAGACCGACGGGTTGTCCCGCAGTCCTTCAGCGACAGCTAGAGCACTGTCCGGAGCCCCGGCCAGCGCCCATTCCTGCACGGACGAGAGACGAAGCCAGCCGGCCAGATCGGGGTCTGCTTCTGCGGCGGTGAGATACTGGTGCGCGGCGGCCTCGAACCGTTCTTCCCTACTCAGCGCCCTGGCGTATTGAACGCGGTCCGCGGTTGCCAGGCGATCCACCCCGACCCGCTCGTATCCGGCGATTGCCGCCTCGGGGTTCCCGAGTTCCAGCTGCGAGCGGGCCAGCAGCAGGTGCCCTTCGCCCTCTTGAAGAACGTCGAGCCACGCCCGATCGGAAAGAAGTCGGCTTACAGCGCTCCACGAGCGCATGTCGGCGTGTGCTCGGGCCGCGAGCAGGACGAGCTCGGGCGTAGCCGTGGCAGCGTCGATCGACAGACGACGCGCCGTCTCTCGGGCCGTACTCAGTGAGAAGCCGCTGACCAACCGGCCCTCGAGCGCCAGCAGTGTAGGGTCGGCGGACGGAATGGGAGTCACCCGATCTGCTTCCCGTGTGACCTCCGCGTC
The DNA here is from genome assembly GCA_039592635.1 of Gemmatimonadota bacterium. Taxonomy (GTDB): domain Bacteria; phylum Gemmatimonadota; class Gemmatimonadetes; order Palauibacterales; family Palauibacteraceae; genus Benthicola. Next base: position 879 of record JBDHBK010000414.1, on the reverse strand, counting down.
TGAAGGTCTCGCCGTATCGGGCGGCGCGGTGACGTCCTGGGCCGAGGCCTGTGAGACAGCGACCATGAACAGCAGGCAGGACCCTGTCACGAAGGCCGACAGATGCCGCGCGACGTGGGGCCGCTTGATTGTCGCGCCCCGCCAGGTTCTCACCACCCTGCCCGATCCCCCCATCACCCTCGTCTTTCATCCAGTGCGAGCATCATCGGTCCAATCACCCGCACGAATCTCGGGGGTGCGGGGCGTAATGACCAGACGGGGCCCGGACCCGGCCGGAAGTCACCCCGGGTGTGTGGCGGATGCAAAGGCGGGGCGTCGTTCCAGCCGACGCCCCGCTACCAGGAAAGAGTCAGGTCAAATTGGGGCGGCGACTACATGCTCCACAGCAGCCTCAGGACCGTGTAGCGGCCGAAGTTCGGCGTGCCCACAAAGCTGGTGTAGTCGTCGTTGAGAATGTTCTGAATGTCCAGCTGAAGGGCCAGTCCGCTGCGGCCCGGGAACCGGTACCCGACGTTCAGGTCGAACACAGCGTACGAATCGACCTCGCCTACGTACACACCAGAGGCCACCGGGAATCCGTCCACGTAGCGTCCGCGGACCGCCCCGTTCCAGCCACTGGCCGGCGCGCGGTAGCCCAGTGTGAGCGCGCCCTTCCACTTCGGAGCGTTCAACGGTACATCCTCCGTGTTATCGCCCGCAGTCGGGAACAAGTCCTTCTCGACCCACGAAATGGACCCGCCGACCTCCCAGCGCTCGTTGAACACGTAGGTCAGTGACGCGTCAGCGCCGAAGTAGCTGAAGTCTCCCAGGTTCCGATACGTGAACAGGATCGGTGCGGCCGTACTGCCACCCGCCGTTGTGGGCGCGATCGAGCCAAGG
>JBDHBK010000413.1:0-3736 GCA_039592635.1 Gemmatimonadota bacterium | reverse complement strand
TCGCTGAAGATCGCGCGCGAGGTGGCCGACGCGCTGGCGTACGCGCACGACAAGGGAGTAATCCACCGTGACATCAAGCCGTCGAACATCCTGTTCGAGGCCGGTCACGCGGTAATCTCGGATTTCGGGGTGGCGAGGGCCGTAGGCGTAGCGGGAGAGAAGGACGCGACGGCGACGGGCATGACCGTTGGGACACCGAAGTATATGAGCCCTGAGCAGGCGAGTGCCGGCGAGGTGGACGGGCGGGCGGACGTGTACGCGCTGGGGTGCGTGTTGTGGGAGATGCTGGCTGGGGACGCGCCGTTCGATGGGCCGACGCCGCACGCCATCCTGGCACTCAAGTCGTCGGACTCGACACCGAGTCTCAGGGTGCGCCGCAAGAGCGTACCGCCGGAGGTCGAGGGTGTGATCGCGAAGGCGATGGCACAGCAGGCAGCGGACCGGTATACCACGGCGCGCGACTTCGAGGGGGCGTTGGCGTCGCCGGAGACGGCGGAAAGACTGAGGCCACGGCGGTCTCGGTCCCGAATGCGGATTCTAGCCGGAGCGGCGGCGGTCGCGATTGTGCTGGCCGGTGGCTGGTGGATCACGAGCAGCACCCCCGAGGTAGGCGCAGCGGACTTCGTCTCCATGGCGGTACTCCCGATCGAGAACCTCACGGGCGACCCGGGGCAGGATTACTTCGCGGCGGGCATGCAGGATGCGCTCATCGGTCAGCTTGGCAAGTTGAGCGGATTCAGGGTGATCTCGCGCAGCTCGGTCCGTCAGTACGCGGAGTCCGACAAGCCGATTCCCGAGATCGCCGGCGAGCTCGGGGTCGAGTACCTGATCGAGGCATCGGTATCCAGGGATGGCGACGGCATGCGGCTCGAAATCCATCTGATAGAGGCCGCGCCCGACGAGCGCCAGGTGTGGGCTGACGGATACGACGGAAACGTAGACAACGTGATGGAGATCCACGGTCAGGTTGCCAGGGCGGTTGCCGGGGCCCCAGCTGGCCGGAACGCGACCCGTGAACAGGGAGACATACGAGTCATACCTGAGAGGTATGTACTTCATCAACGAGGGCACACCCGAGGGAATCACGGCGGGGCTCTCCCACCTGCACGAGGCCACGGAACGCGATCCCGGTGACGCGAGGGCCTGGGCCGGCCTGGCTACCGGTTACGCGCTGGTGGGTCACGGCCCGGCCGCTCCGCCCGATGCCTGGGTACGAGCCCGCGCCGCGGCGGAGAGAGCCATCGGATTGGATTCGACTCTCGCCGAGGGTCATGCCGCCATGGCCGACGTCAAGCTGTACTACGACTGGGATTGGGCGGGAGCGGAAGAGTCCTTCCTGAAGGCCGACGAGCTGAACCCGAATCTCGCGATGAACCGTTTCCACTACGCGTGGTATCTCCTCCTCGTGGGACGGTGGGACGAGGCCCTGGAGATACACGAGCTGGGCCAGGACCTGGATCCCCTCACGTCGGAGATGTCGTCGATCCTGGGGTGGGCGTACCTCTACCCCGGCCAGACCGACAAGGCAATCGAGGAGGCCCGGAAAGGACTGGCCCTCAAACCCGACGGCATGTTCGGGCTTGCCGTGCTGGGCGCGGCGTTCGCGGCCGAGGGAAAGTACGAAGAGGCCATCGCGACGCATGAGCGGATGGCCGAGTTATATCCCATCTGGCGTTGGCTTCTCGGTCGCACATATGCTAAGGCGGGCCGCATGGATGACGCCCGGCAACTGGCGGCGCAACTGGAATCGGAAGAGCAGACGTCCATGAGCGCTTTCGGGCTCGCGGTTCTGTATGCGACTCTCGGAGAGAACGACGATTCCTTCCGCTGGCTCGAATACGACCCGCCGCACGCGTGGGTCGCATGGGCGGCCATCGACCCGGTGCTGGAGATTCCCCGCGACGATCCGAGATTCCAGGATTTCCTGCGACGTCTGAATCTGCCGAATTTCCCAATCTAGAAGGAGCCGGACGATGTCGGACCAGACCCAGCGCGTTCGTGAGGCTCTCGCGGGCCTCTACACGATCGAGCGCGAGCTGGGTCGCGGCGGAATGGCGACGGTGTACCTGGCGACGGACCTCAAGCACAAGCGGGAAGTGGCGGTCAAGGTGCTGCACCCGGAGCTCGCGGCCACTCTCGGTCACGAGCGGTTCCTGCGCGAGATCGAGATCGTTGCCGCACTCACCCACCCCAGGATCCTCACGCTGATCGACTCTGGAGAGGCAGGCGGCTTCCTGTACTACGTGATGCCGTTCGTCGATGGGGAGACACTGAAGGAAAGAATACAGCGCGAGGGTCAGCTGCCCCTGGATGAGGCATTGGGAATAGCCAGGGAGATCGCGGATGCTCTGGGGTACGCGCACACGAAGGGTGTGATTCACCGCGACATCAAGCCCTCGAATGTGCTCTTCGAAGCAGGGCACGCAGTGATCGCCGACTTCGGCGTGGCTAGGGCTGTAGGGGTGGCTGGCGGAGGAGACGCGACGGCCACCGGACTGGCGGTGGGTACGCCGAAGTACATGAGTCCCGAGCAGGCGGCGGGCGGCGAGGTGGACGGCCGGGCGGATCTGTACGCGGTGGGTTGCGTTCTCTGGGAAATGCTGGCGGGAGACGCGCCATTCGATGGGCCGACGCCGCAGGTCATCGTTGCGATGAAGTCGTCGGACCGGACGCCGAGCCTGAGGGCAAGGCGGAAAGAGGTGCCACCGGACGTGGAAGGTGTGATCGCCAAGGCCATGGCATTTCAGGCGGCGGACCGGTACACGACGGCGGAGGACCTTGATCGGGCCCTGGCCGCCCCGGAAACCGCCGAGAAGCTGAAGCCGCGGGGAGCCGGCAGACGCGTGGCGGCGATCGCGGCAGCGACCCTCGCGGTAGTGGCCGGAGCCTGGTGGATCACGCGCGGCACGCCCGAGGCCGGTGCGGCGGACTTCGTCGCGGTAGCTGTGCTGCCATTCGAGAATACGTCTGGCGATCCCGGGCAGGAACCCTTCGTGGCCGGTGCCCACCAGGCCCTGATCGGACAGCTCGGTAGAATCGGCAGGCTGCGCATGATCTCCCGGCGGTCGGTCATGCGGTACGCGGGATCGGAACAGTCGATCGCGGCAATCGCTACCGAGCTGGGAGTGGATTACCTCGTCGATGTTACGGCGACCCGCGAGGGGGATGCGATCCGCCTTCAGGTGAACTTGATCCAGGCGGTGCCCGAGGAGCGGCAGTTATGGGCGCAGGCGTACGACCGAGATGCAAGCGAGGTGCTGGCTCTGAACGGTGAGGTGGCGAGGGCTATCGCCTCCGCGCTCGACATCGACCTGACACCGGAAGAGGAGGCCCGACTCACAGGCACGCGACCCGTCAACCCTGAGACATACGAGGCGTATCTGCGAGGGATGTACTCTCTGAACAAGGGTACGCCCGAGGACTTCCAGCAGGGCATGCGGTACCTGAACGAGGCCGTAGAGGCGGATCCGGGCGATGCTCTCGCATGGGCCGGGCTTGCCACAGGTTACATCATGCTTGGGCACGGCCCGGTGCCCCCGAATGGCGTGTGGCAGCTTGCCCGGGCGGCCGCCGACCGGGCGATCAGGCTGGAGCCGGACCTCGCGGAAGCGCACGCGGCGTCGGCCCACATAATGATGTACTCGGAGTGGGACTGGGAGGGAGCGGAGCGTGAGTTCCAGCGCGCCAACGAGCTGAATCCGAGTATGGCCATGAACCGTTACCACTACGCCTGGTA
>JBDHBK010000412.1:0-2753 GCA_039592635.1 Gemmatimonadota bacterium | reverse complement strand
TCATGGACATCGAGCTGCCGGGAGACGCCCTCGTGGCGCTGATCCGGCGCGGTGGGCACGGGCTCATTCCTCACGGAAGCACCGTTCTCGCAGAAGGAGACCGCCTGACGGTGATCGGAAGCCCTGAAGCCATCCGGATGCTGGCCGACCGCTACGGGCCGCAGTAGCTACCGGACAGGCCGCGGTGAAGCTCACGGTCCGTGTCGCTTGCCGCCCGCGCCTGAATCCCGGAACTTGATCTCAGCCCCACGCTCTACTACGACCGAGAGCCGTCGATGGAAACGCGCGCGCCCGTCCACCAGCCCGCCGTCGATTCGATACCTCCGCCTCCGGAGACGAGCACCCTGCTCCTGAACGGGGCTCTGGACGGCGACGACACCCTTGATCCGATCGAGGAAACCCTGGTCACGCTTCTACGGGACGCACGGACCGCGATCCGCGGCTACAGGATGCGCGACGTCCCGCTGGCCCACTGCCAGGGGTGCTTCGAGTGTTGGACGACTACGCCCGGGCTATGCAAGACGGACGGGGACGCCGGACGCGAGATCGCATCAGCCATGATCAAGAGCGACCTGGTGGTGATCCTGACCCCGATCACGTTCGGCGGCTATTCCTCGGAGATCAAGAAGGCGATGGACCGGATGATTTGCCTCGTCCTCCCGTTCTTCCGCCGCGTCGGAGGAGAGGTGCACCACAGCCGGCGGTACCCCAAGTACCCGGCCTTTGCGGCCGTGGGAGTGCTCCCGGCTGCGGACGAGGAGCAAGCGCGGATCTTCCGCACCCTCGTCGAGCGGAACGCCCTGAACATGGACAGTCCCTCTACGGCGGTGTGCGTGCTGGAGTCGGGCGCTCCGCCGCCGGCAATGCGGGACCGCCTCGCGGCCGACCTCGAGCCCGTGCTCGAACTGGTGACCGGGAGGGTACAGTGAGCGCCGGCCGGGCCGTGCTCCTCGTGGGGAGCGCCCGCCCGCCGGGCACCGGCAACTCCGAGGCTCTCGGTCGGTACCTGATGGCCGGACTGGCCGAGGGCGGATTGGAGACCGAGGTCTTCCACGTGCACCGTTGCCAGCGCCCGGAGCGGGAGCGAGCCCTCTTCGAGACGGCGGATAGAGCCGACCTGTTCGTGCTTTCGACGCCCCTGTACGTGGATGCCCTTCCGTACCTGGTCACCCGGTGCTGCGAGCGGATGGCCGTGCACCGGGCGGCCGAGCCGAAGGAGCGCCGTTCGCGAATGGTGGCCCTTGTGAACTGCGGGTTCCCGGAGCTCGAGCACACGCTCGTCGCCCTCGAAATCTGCCGCGTCTTCGCACGCCAGGCCGGTTTCGTGTGGGCCGGCGGACTGGGTCTCGGGGGAGGGGAAGCGATCGGAGGGAAGCCGCTAGAGGAGACGGGCGGCATGACGCGCCACGTGCGCGGCGGACTGGACCTCGCTGCCGAGGCGCTGCTGGCCGACCGGGTGATACCCGAGCAAGCGCAGGACCTGCTGGCCAAGCCCATGATTCCGTCACGGCTGTACACGCCCCTCGGTGACATCGGATGGCTGCGGACGGCCCGCCGCAAAGGGACACTACGGAGGTTGTGGGACCGGCCGCTGGGGTAGGGAAAGAAGAAAGGGCCGCCGCAACTCTCTCAGATCCTCCACCTTGCTCCAAACCCCACCGTCCGGCGATCTTCGGCGCATGAGTGAGACCCCCGGATACCAGCGGCTTTTCGCCGAGCTCAAGCGCCGGAACGTGTTCCGCGTCATGACGACGTACGGTGTCGTGTCGTTCATCGTCCTGCAGGTAGCGGATATCGCGTTTCCTGGCCTCGGCCTCCCGGACTGGACGATCACCCTCGTTCTGGCTCTCACCCTGATCGGGTTTCCGATCGCGGTCATTCTCGCGTGGGCGCTCGAGATGACGCCGGAAGGCGTGAAGAAGACGGAGAAGGCCACGCCGGGCGAGATCACGGAAATCGTCTCGGCTTCAGCGGCCCGCAGGTGGCCGGCCGGCATGCTGGCGCTCGCTGGCGTGTGTGCCCTGGTGTTGGGCGCCTGGTGGGTGGGCCGAAGCACGGCGCCGGGAACCGAGGGGGCGACTGCCGACTCGGCACCGGGCCAGGAGCTATCCGCCGAGGACGTGCAGGGCGCCCGCGACGCTGCGGTTCTGCAGCTCGCGTACGCGGATCTCGACGACGACGCCCGCCCTTCGATTGCCGTGCTCCCGTTCGCCGACATGAGCCCGGGCGGAGACCAGGAGTACTTCGCCGACGGGATGACGGAGGAGCTCCTCAACACGCTGGCCAAGATCCGGGAGCTACGGGTCGCGGGACGCACGTCGTCTTTCGCCTACAAGGGTCAGGACAAAGACCTGCGCGAGATAGGCCGCGAGCTCGGCGTGCAGTACGTGGTGGAAGGAAGCGTCCGAAAGCAGGACGACCGGCTCCGCATCACCGCGCAGCTGGTGGACGCGGCGGACAACTTCCACCTGTGGTCCGACGCCTACGACCGAACGATGGATGACGTGTTCGCGGTGCAGGAAGAAATCGCCGAGGCCGTCGCCGTCGAGTTGCAGGTCTCGCTCGGGCTCGCGGAAGGCGCCGCACTGGTGGCCCCGATCGCCGATTTCGAGGCGTACGAGAAGTACCTCACGGCCCGCGCTCGAATGCGGGAGCGTGGAGCCGGCGTGCACGAAGCAGTGCGGCTGTACGAGGAAGTGGTAGACAGCGATCCGACCTGGGCGCCCGGCTGGGCCGGTCTCGCCCAGGCATAC
>JBDHBK010000411.1:0-2754 GCA_039592635.1 Gemmatimonadota bacterium | reverse complement strand
ATCGAGATCCAGGGCGAGCACCGGGACACGCTGGTCGAGGAACTCGGTCGGCGCGGCTACACCGCGAAGCGATCGGGGGGCTGATCGAGTGCCCGGGCGGTCCAGGATGACAGCCCGTTGAGACGTTTCCGCTGAAACGTCACCGCAATCTCAACTTCCCTCTTGCATCGCTTTCTGGTTACCATTGCTTCGGCGGACACCCACGACCCCAGCCTGGAGGCACCATGGTTCCAATCCTGTCGCTCTGGCTTCCCATCCTCCTGTCGGCCTTCGTCGTGTTCGTGATCAGTTCGATCATTCACATGGCCCTCGGCTACCACAACAACGACTTCGCGAAGCTGCCGAATGAAGAAGGCGTAATGGATGCTCTTCGCCCATTCAACATCCCGCCCGGCGAATACCACATGCCGAAACCGGACAACATGAAGCAGTACAGCGAACCCGGTTTCGTGGCGAAGATGGAAGCGGGCCCGATGGCCATGATGACCGTGGTCCCGAACGGGGTGCCGAAGATGGGTGGCCAATTGGGACAGTGGTTCCTCTACTCGGTGGTCGTCGGCGTATTCGCGGCCTACATCGCCGGGCATGCTCTCGGACCGGGGGCGCACTACCTGGCCGTGTTCCGGTTCGTGGGCGCCACCGCCTTCATGTGCTACACGGTCGCTGGCTGGCAGGCTTCGATCTGGTACAAGAGGGCCTGGAGCACCACGCTGAAGAACACGTTCGACGGCCTTTTGTACGCCTGCTTCACGGCCGGTGTGTTCGGGTGGCTGTGGCCCGCCTGATTCCATCGACTGAGGGCGTCCTGGTGACGGGGCGCCCTCTGCTCCGAAGGGAGACATGACATGCGCTCCGAAGCGACGACCGTAGAGGCGTACCTGGCCGACCTTCCGGCCGATCGTCGTGAGGCGATCGCAGCCGTGCGGGCCGTGATCCTCGAGAATCTCCCGGACGGCTACGTCGAGTCCATGAACTGGGGGATGATCACGTACGAAGTTCCGCTGGAGATTTACCCGGATACGTACAACAAGCAGCCTCTCATGTTCGCCGCCCTCGCATCGCAGAAGAACCACATGGCCGTCTACATGACGGGCATCTACATCTCGGATGCGGCGAGAGACGAATTCGAGAAGGCCTACCGGGCCACAGGCAAGCGCTTCGACGTCGGCAAGTCCTGCGTGCGCTTCCGGAAGCTGGAAGATCTTCCCCTGGAGCTGATCAGGGAGACCATCGCATCCATTCCCGTGGACCGGTTCATTGCACGCGTCGAGGAGTCCGGCGGCTCCACGCGGAAGGCCAAGGCCAAGCAATAGTCTGGTAGGTGTGCTCGGGACCCGGAGGGCTACAGTGGCGTTCGCCATGCCGGGTTCACGCTGACCATCCATTCCCACTGGCCGTCGTCGAGTCCCCTGGCCGCGTCGATCCGCACGACGTCCCAGAACAGACCGAGACCGGCACCGACGGACGGCCGCACACCCTCCGAATTCGTGACCCCGAACCTCTCCGCCGCATCGCGCGAAACCGTCGTGATCTCGGCCCAGCCGAGGGACCCAAGGACTCGGACGCGCAACCAGGGCGCGGCGAGGCCCCGCGACACCGCCGCCAGCGCATACACGGCCTGGTCGCCACCCCACGGGCGGAATCCGTATCCCGGAACCGTACTCCGTCCCCCGAGCAGGATCAGGCGCTGCTCCGGCAGCTCTCCCGTTGCCAGGGCCACGGCACCGGCGGCTTCCCACTGCCACACGGCGTCGGGGTCCGGCGGAGTGGCTTCGAAAGAAGCGGCCCAGCGCGTATACCCGAAGTCTCCGCCCGCGGCGAGCTGGGTGCGGAACGCTACGCTCCACACGGCCGCCAGGGCGGACCCGAACCGGCTCGTCAATTCGACGTCCAGGTGCGGGTCGGTACCGGCAGTGATCGGTCGAACGGGACGAGGTTCGGCTGACCCGATGGTTCCTGCTACGAGCTCAGCCGACCGCTGCTCCTCCCAGACCGCGGTCATGGTTGCCGTCCAGGTGCCGACCGGCCTGGACGCCGAAAGAGCCACACCGTCGCGGAAGTACGGATCGACGTAGTCGTCACCCCGGAAGGCGGCGCCGAAAGTGGAGATGATCCCCGCAGCCGCCGGGAACGGCCCGACGTCGGTGTGTCGCTCGAGGTATCCGTTCAGTCGGAGGGTCGTTTGACCGAGGCCCTGCCGAAGCTCGACCATGGCCTCGGGCTTCTCCCGTGAGAAAGCATAGCCTGCCCACCCGTATACCGTGGTCCGTCCTGCGGCGCGCCAGCTCGCGCCAGCGCCGAGGAGGAGGCCCTCCGCTCGCCTGTAGCGAATGCCCGAGGAAAGGTCGGGAAGGAAGAACCGGACCCGGGAGGTGCCTCCCAGGTAGCGACCGGCCGCTATCGAGATCGCCTCGCGGCGCACTCTCTCGAAGCGGGCCGAGTCTTCGGGCGCGAATTCGCCCGTGATCCGCATCTCTTCCCGCTGCCATCCCGCGTAGCGTTCGAGCTCTTTCTGCGGGAGGGCTGCCACCCGGTGCCCAACTCTCAGCCGGTAGTGCGGATCCGGGTCCAGGTTGTAGTCGAGGATCTCGAAGTTGGAGCGAATGGTGGTCGAGAACGGCAGGTCCATCCAGCGAAGCCCGCGCCGGATCTCCACCCGCTGGCGCACGGGGAGCCACCAGCGGCGATCCACCCAGCCGTTCGTGAGCTCCAGGTTTACGCTGCTGACCGTCGGGTCCACGTAGGTCGAGGGAG
>JBDHBK010000410.1:0-2757 GCA_039592635.1 Gemmatimonadota bacterium | reverse complement strand
TGACGACCGCCGGTACTTTGAGCACCGTATGGAGGCCCCTGACCTACATGAACGGCTGATGACCGAATCCTGCAGAACCACCAGGTGCGCGTTTCGAACACGGCTCGCATACGGCGTGATCGGGGTCGGGCTGAGCGCAGCCATGCTGGCCTGTGCCGAGCCCGAGGAACCCGCGCGCTCTGCCGAGACCGAGCAGCCCGCCGCTGAGCCACTGGAGCAACCCGTTTCGGGGGTCCTGTACCACACGGAGCTCAGCTTCGTGGGGCGGGGAGCCGAGCCGTCGCTGTTGCACCTTCGTTTCGACAATCGTACCGATTCGACGTTGATTCACCTGAGCTACCGCGGGTGGTTCGGCGGCGACGAATGGCGCGGGATCCTCGATCAGTCGGACTCCCTTCCCGTCCCCAGGGCCGCCTGGCGCATTCTTCCGTCCGGACCGGTGCGTATCGTCGCCGGGGAGGGCGGAGAACCGTCCTCCGTCATTCTGGAACTCGCCGAAGGCGGACTCCGTCTCGACTCCCGCGGCGCCATCGGTTCCTGGAACAGCAGTACCGGCCAGCGTGAGTCTTTGAAACTTGCCGAACTCCTCGGCGAATCGGGCGCGGAGGAAGGCCTGTTGTTGGCCCGACAGAGCGCCCGCCGCGTCGACGAGCTTCCCGGCATGGGTCCGGGCCAGTATTTCCTCGTGTCCGACACGGCGGGCAACGGCCTGCTCATCATGCGAGACAGCACCTCCCCCGACGAGCCCGTCGTGGTCAGGACCTGGTTCGACGACACGGAATCCGAGTGGGATGACGCTCTCGTCCTCGCCCTGGCAGCGGCCGACGACTCACCGGGGCGGTGGTCGTTCGAGCTTCCGGAGGCCGGCTTGCTCGGCGAGCTGCGGGGCGCCGGACCGGCGCTCGACGTCGGGTCGGGTGATGACGACGGAATCGAAGTGTTCCGCGTAGAAGCGGCTCTGGTCCTCGAAGGCCAGTCGTGGACCATGAGGGGAATCGGCATGCAGGAGCGGACCGTTGAGTGACCTGGCCATGCAGTGGATGCGTGATACGCTGACGGTCCTGTTCGGGGCCCTGGCCGGCGGCCTCACGAATCGCGTGGCCATCACGATGCTGTTCCACCCGTACAAACCGCCCCGCTTCTTCGGGCGAACGGTGCACTGGCTCCAGGGCGCCGTGCCCAAGAACCAGACCCGCATGGCGCGCACGATCGGAAACACGGTCGGTGACACGCTTCTCACACCTGCCGATGTCGCGGCCGAGCTCAAGGACGAGAGGCTCCGCGAGGCGTTCGATGTGCAGTTGCAGGGACTGGTCCAGGAGCTTCTCGAGGGAGAGAAACCGGCGATAGGCGAGCTTCTCCCCGAGTCGGCGCTTGTCGAGGTCCGACGGATCCTGGACACCCTGCTCGACTCCGTCCGCGATCGTGTCGTCGAGGCCCTTGCCTCCGAGGAGTTCTCGGACGACGCCGCTCGAATCCTGGGCACCCTCGCCGAATCCCTTGAAGACGAGTCGCTGGCCGAGTCCCTCGGCGAGGAGCGAATCGCGGCCCTTCGGGGCCAGGCCGGTGAGTGGATCACGAAGCTCGTCGACTCCGATTCCTTCAACGTGACGGTGCGCAGCCACCTGGACCGGGCTGCCGTGCGTCTGCTGCGCCCCGGCCGCTCGTTCGAGGAACTGCTGCCCATCGGCCTCGTGGCGGCCCTCGAGCACGCGATAAGCGACTATCTGCCACTCGCCATGGAGCGCCTCGGCCGGCTCCTGGAAGACCCGGCAGCTCGGGCCCGTGTCGAAGGGGCCATCCACGACCTGCTCGACCGCTTCATGAAGGACCTGCGCTTCCACCAGCGAGTCGTGGCGAAGCTGATCATCACGGAAGAAACGGTCGACAAGGTCATCGACACGCTGGAAGCCGAGGGCGCCGATCGTCTTGGCGACCTGCTGCGCGAAGGAGAGGTCCAGGATGCGATGGCCCGGAGCATCAACGAGGCCATCGTCGATTTCCTCAGGCGTCCCGTGATCGATGTGCTTGGTCTGCCGGGGGATCCACAGGTCGATAGCGCCCTGGAGTCGATCACCGATTGGACCGTGGAAGCGGCGCGTGATCCCGAGGTCCGGGAGTTCCTCCTCGACAGGGCCGAATCAGCGGTACTGAAGGCCGGCGAGCGCAGCTGGGCCGATGTGATCCGCCTGGTCCCCGCGCGCCGTGCCGGTGGCTGGATCGCCTCCGGTCTGCGCTCGGAAGCTGGCCGCGCACACTTCGACCGGTTCAAGGGCTGGTTGACCGAACGCGTCCTGAAACAGCCGATCGGGTCGCTGGAGCGCTATGGTCGCGAAGGCGCCGCGCTGCGCCTTACCGAGGCCCTCGGGGACCCCGTATGGGATTGGATCACGGGCAAGGTACCCGAAGTCGCCGCCAACGTCCGGGTCGCCGATCGGGTGGAGTCCAAGATCCTCGAGTTCCCGATCGCCGAGTTGGAGCGCCTGGTCCGCTCGATCACCGAGAAGGAACTGAACCTGATCGTCCGGCTGGGCTACTTCCTAGGAGCGGGAATCGGACTGCTGCTGGTGGTGATCCGCCGGTTCACGGGCTAGGAGCGCCTTCGAGGTCCCACCGGAGAACCGCTCACCGTGCCCTCAGCAGATCAGCGCCATCGATACTCGCTCCGGGGCAGACGGCCTCTTCGGCAGAGATTCGGTGCCGGGCTGCACGACGCGTGAGCGGCAGCGGATCGCGCCACGGTCAGGGTGCCGGGGA
>JBDHBK010000409.1:0-2758 GCA_039592635.1 Gemmatimonadota bacterium | reverse complement strand
CGTACTCGAGGGCGCCCATCATGAGCCACCTGCCGCATCGTGGGCTGGCAGCACGCGGTGGGGGTGCCCATGCGCTACCAGATCGACCGGACAACCGTACGCGACCTCCACCATTTCGTCCGTGAGCTCGCGCGAGTGGTGATAGTGGAGGCGCACGTTGAGGCACGCGATCGTCTTGACGTACCTGGAGATCACTCCGATGTCGTGCGACACGAGGACGATCGTCATCTGCTCGGAAAGCCTCTCAAGAAGCTCATATACGGAACGGCCGATTCGAGTGTCCACGCTGGCCGTCGGCTCGTCGAGCAGAAGGATCCGCGGCTCTGATGCCAGTGCCCTCGCAATCAACACCCGCTGAAGCTGGCCTCCCGACAACTGGCCGATCTGCTCTGCGGCCATGCCGCCAAGGTCCACCCGGTCCAGGAGCGCCAGTGCGGCCGCCCGGGACTCGCGTCCGCTTTCCCGGCGGCCAATCCCGAGCCGGCCCATGCGTACGGTATCCAGAACGTCGATCGGGAAGCTCGCGTCGAAGCGTGCGTACTGAGGCACATAGCCGATCACACCCCTGTTCTCGGCAGGTGCACGACCAAACACTTCCACGGAACCGCTGTCCGGCTTCAGCAACCCCAGTACGATCTTGAGGAGGGTTGTCTTGCCGCCGGCGTTCGGACCAATGATACCCAGGAAATCACCGTCGTCCAGCTGCAGATTCACCGATTCCAGGACGGGAGTCTGGCCATACGAGTAGCTAACCTCACGCAACCGGATAGGAGGCGCTGTCATGGTCTCACCTGGTCGGACAGGACGCGCACCGTCCGAAGAAAGGAGGCGGACCAGTCACGCACCAGTGGATCGAGCACAATCGGCTCTCCCCCCAGTTCCTGGGCCACCAGCAAGGCCGCTTCCGCCGAGAACTGAGGCTGGACCAGCACGTTCGCGAGGCCTAGTTCCCGGGCTTCGCCAACGACCCTGGCCAGCTCGGCCGGTCCTGCATCCCCACTCCCGTGCTCCAGGATCGCCAGCTGGCGCAGACCGTACTCTTCCGCCAGGTAGCCCCACGCCGGGTGCAGCGTGAGGAAAGTCCCTCCGCGGGTCGACCCGAGGGCGCTGTCGGCCACGACTCTCATGTGGTCCATTTCGGAGAGCAGCTCGGCGAGCGACGCGGCAATCGACTCGGTCGCCTCGGGACGGGCGCGCTGTATTGCTTCCGCCACCCGCTCGGCCATGCTGCGGGTGCAAGGCAGGGACAGCCATACGTGGGGGTCATCATGCACGGTGGCGCAATCCTCCGAGCCTGAGATGACCACCGCATCCCCTTGCTGGAGAAGACCAGCCAACCAGGTGTTCTCCCATGCAAAAGCTGGATGTCCGACGGATACGTAAAGGTCAGCCGATGCGGCGGCTCGTACTCGTGAGAGCGACGGCTCGTAGGTCACTGGGCTCGCACCGGACGGGATCATCACGGTGACCTCTGCAATTCCGGGGGCGACTCGATCGACCAGGCCAGCGATCGGCGCCACGGTAGCCACTATCTGGAGGCGAGAATCGGCCTCGCCGGGGGCACAGCCGACGGGGGTCAACGAAAGACCACTCGCAGCACACGCAATCAAGTATCGCGTCCAACCGCGGGCAGACATAGAATGGCGCATTAGACCTGACGTCTTCGTTCCAAAAGGTACTCAAGAGCCTGTTCGGATGAACCATACCACTTCCAGCCCGAATGCGCTCACCGCCCGCCGAATCGGCACGTGGCGAAAGGGCTTCCTCCCGTTGCTCTTCCTGGTGTCTCTTGCAGCGGGCTGTGCCAAAGGCACAACGAATGTGGTCAGTGGGCCGGCACCCGCGGAGCCGATCCTGATACTCGTTTCCTTCGACGGTTTCCGCTGGGACTACCCCGATCGTGGCGTCAGCCCGAATCTGGCTGCCCTTGAAGCACGGGGTGTTCGCGCCGAGGGCCTGATCCCGGCATTCCCGACCAAGACGTTTCCTAACCACTACACGATGGTCACGGGCCTTCTGCCGGACCACCACGGCATCGTGGCCAACACGATGTGGGACCCGAGTTTCGATGGCCGATTCTCGATGGCCAATCGGGCTGCGGTGCAGGACGGTCGCTGGTGGGGCGGCGAGCCGGTGTGGGTGACCGCCGAGCGGCACGGGCGGCGGACCGCGCCCCTGTTCTGGCCCGGTTCCGAAGCGGAGGTCGAGGGGCTTTCCGCTTCGCACTGGTTGCCCTTTGATGGGGGAATGCCGAATGCGGACCGGGTGGAGTGGATACTTGATCTGCTGGACCGGCCCGCGGACCAGAGGCCCTCTTTCCTGACTCTGTACTGCGACGAAACAGACATAGTAGGACACAACAGCGGCCCGGACTCAAACGAGATGCTCGACGCGATCGCGGTCGTTGATTCGGCGCTGGGGCTGCTGGTCGACGGCCTGGACCGCCGGGGTCTACTCGGTCACACGAACATCGTGGTCGTTTCCGATCACGGCATGAGTCCGACCAGCCAGGAACGGGTGGTGTTCGTGGACGACTACGTCGAGCTGGAAACCGCCCGCATCATCGACTGGAATCCGGTGGTGGCCCTGTGGCCCGAGGATGAAGACCTGGTCGATGTGTATGGGTCGTTGCGAGGTGCCCATCCGAACGTGTCGGTGTACTGGAAGGACTCGATACCTGCTCATTTCCAGTACGGAAGCCACCCCCGGATCCCTCCGATCATCGGCATCGCCGATGACGGCTGGACGATCTCGACGC
>JBDHBK010000408.1:0-2760 GCA_039592635.1 Gemmatimonadota bacterium | reverse complement strand
GAGACGGCCACCAGCCGACGCTCGTTCCTGTCGCGCCTGTGGTTGGGTCTCGGTGGACTGGCGATCGCCGAGTACGTGTGGCTGGGGGTCGAGTTCCTTCGCCCCCGGTCCGGTCCCGCCGAGGAGGCTGGAGTACTCGTTGCCGGTCCCGTCGAGCAGTTCGATCTGGACTCCGTCACCGCGTTCCCGGCCGGCCGGTTCTACCTGACACGACTCGCCGACGGCGGTTTTCTCGCCGTATCACGCGAGTGCACTCACCTGGGCTGTACGGTGCCCTGGATGGCCGACGAGGGACGCTTCGTGTGCCCGTGTCATTCTTCGGCCTATGACATCCGGGGCGATGTCCTGAGTCCACCCGCGCCCCGGGCCCTCGACATTCATCCCGTGCGCATCGAGAACGGAATCGTGAAGGTCGATACGGGACGCACCCTCAGGCGGCGGAACTTCGAATCCTCGCAGGTGGCAAGAGCATGACCGGCGATCCGGTGCGTCGCTGGAAGATTGCCGGAGTCGCGGCCACCGCCGTGATCGTGCTCTCTCTGCCCGTATACGCGGTGAAGGAGGATCGTCAGCGAGCGCGGTGGGATGCCGCTGACCTGGCGCCGGCCTTCACCTTCGTGGGGCGCGACCGGTGCGCCGAGTGTCACGAGGAGGAAACCGAGGCCTGGCTCGGCTCGGACCACGACAACGCCATGGCCCCGGCGGATTCGGCAAACGTGCGTGGCGACTTCAGCGGCGTGGAGTTCGAGCACAAGGGCGTCACCAGTCGATTCACCACTCGCGACGGGCGCTATTTCGTGTACACAGAGGGCCCCGATGGTGAAATGGCGGATTTCGAGATCGCCTACACTTTCGGGTGGGAGCCCCTGCAGCAGTACCTGATCGCCTTTCCGGGAGGCAGGTACCAGGCGCTGAGCCTGGCCTGGGACACGGAGCGGAAGGAGTGGTTCCACCTGTATCCCGAGCAGGACATTCCCGCCGACGACTGGCTTCACTGGACGCGCAGCGCCCAGACCTGGAACGGCATGTGTGCCGAGTGCCATTCCACGAATCTCAAGAAGGGATTCGATCCCGAGACCAACTCGTTCACGACCACTTGGTCGGAGATCGACGTGAGTTGTGAGGCGTGTCATGGTCCGGGCTCGCGCCACTCGGAATGGGCGGATTTGCCGCCGATGGCCCGGCCCGAGGTGGCGGACTACGACCTCGCCGTGCCGACGTCCGGCATCACGTCCAGGCAGCAGGTCGAGCTGTGCGCACCGTGCCACTCCCGTCGGACGGAGCTGGGCGACTACGCGCACGGCAAGGAGAACCTGCTGGACCACCTGATTCCGGCCCTGCTGGAAGAGCGGCTGTACGAGCCTGACGGGCAGATCCTCGAAGAAGTGTACGTGTGGGGCTCGTTCGTCCAGAGCAAGATGTATCGGAACGACGTACAGTGCTCGGACTGCCACGATGCGCACAGCCTCGAGCTGAAGTACGAGGACAACGAGCTCTGCGCGCAGTGCCACCGGGCGGATACCTACGACGTGTTCGAGCATCACTTCCACGAGGATCTGACCGAGGCGGGTGAGCCGAACGAGGGCACGCTGTGTGTGAAGTGCCACATGCCCGAGCGTCCGTACATGGTGGTCGACTGGAGAGCGGATCACAGCCTGCGTGTGCCGAGGCCCGACCTCACACTCGAGATCGGAACGCCGAACGCGTGCGCTGCCTCCGGGTGTCACGAGGACGAGACCGAGCAGTGGTCGGCCGACTACTACGTCGAATGGTATGGCAAAGCGAAGCGGTCTCACTACGGGACCACGCTGGCGGCGGGTCGCGACGGTGAACCCGGCGCGGCTGCCGAGCTGATCCGTCTGGCTGGAGACCCGCTGTACCCAACGCTGGTGCGAGCCACGGCTCTCGGCTTGCTGCAGCGGTATCCCGGGGCCGAAGCCACGCGGGCCATCAACGCGGCCCTGCAGGACGAGGAAGCCTTGATCCGGTATACGGCGGCTACGGCTCTGAACGCGACCGACCCGGCGGAACTGGTGGACCTGGTGGCGCCGCTTCTCTTCGACCCGACGAAAGCGGTGCGCGGCCAGGCGGCCGTTCGACTGGCCGCCGTTTCCCGCGACTTATTGAAGCCATACCAGCTCGAGGCCCTGGACGAGGCTACGGTGGAGTACGAGGAGACGATGCGCTACTCGCTCGACTTCCCGTTCGCCGGCCACAACCTGGCCAACCTGTACGTGGCCCTGGGCGATCAGGCACAGGCCGAGGAGTACTACCGCCGCGCCATCGAGATCGACGACCTCTTCATCCCGGCCAAGATGAACCTGGCCGTGCTGTACAACTCCCAGGGCAGAAACGACGAGGCCGAGGTCCTGCTGCGCGGAGTCCTCGAGCATTATCCCGACAATCACGAGGCCGAGTACTCGCTCGCCCTTCTGCTGGTGGAGACCGACCGGGCGGAAGAGGCTCTCTCGTGGCTGCAGCGGGCGGCCATCGGAATGCCGCAGCGCACACGGATCCGGTACAACCTGGGACTGCTGCAGCAACAGCTGGGCCTGTTTCCGGAAGCGGAAGGGAGCCTGCGCGCGGCGATCGCGGCCGAGCCAGGCAACCTGGACTATCTGTATGCCCTGGCCGATCACCTGGCCCGGCGCGGCGATCTCCGTGGAGCGCTGGCCGTGGCCGACGAGATGATCGCCACCAATCCCGGTGCGCAGGTCGGGCACGACATGAAGGCGGCTCTCGAGCAGGCGATCGCGCAGG